>JAEYNS010000243.1 GCA_023412435.1 Actinomycetes bacterium
GCCAGCCTGGGATGACCGGAGAGAGCCAGAGCTCCGGCCGCGCACAACAGGGCGAGCGAGCCGATCACCTCACGAACCGAGGGCGCAATCGGATTGGTGGCACCGGGTGCGACGACGAGCGCCCAGAGGAGGGCGAGTGCTGCCGGCGCACCGATGGCGACCAGCCAGCGCACGGGGCCCTCGGAGCTCTGGAACCCGGCGGCCAGGGCCGCGAGGCCGGCGAGTTCAAGAACGAACCGGAGGGCGAGATTGGCGGTGGTGATCATGGCCTGGCTCCTTCTGTCAGCTTCGATGGCTAACGTATATAGCCATCATAGCTAATGTCAATAGCCATTCTGGCGGCGCCGCCTCCGTCCGGGGTGGCGGCCCCCGCGGTCGTCAATGACGAGCGCGCCTCCGTCCCCCGGCGGCGCGGGATCGACTCCTCATGCGTCACGGGATCTTCGAGGAGCCGCGCCGAACGGGCAGGCCTATGATCGCTTGGTGAGCCTCGTGCGGTGGCTGACCCACCCCATCCGGGTGATTCCGGCGGTCTACCTGCTGGCAGTCGCGGTGGGCGCGCTGCTGTTGATGCTCCCGTCGTCGACGGCCACCGGGGTGCCGCCGGAGTTCGTCGATGCCGCCTTCACCTCGGTCTCGGCGATCTGCATCACCGGGCTGGTGACCGTCGACACCCAGTCGTTCTGGAGTCCGTTCGGTCAGGTGGTGATCATGCTGCTCATCCAGGTGGGAGGCTTCGGGATCGTGACCTTGGCGACCCTGCTCGCGCTGGTCGCGACCGGCAGGGTGTCGTTGCGCAGCTCGCTGATCGCCAGCCGTGAGCTGCATCAGCGCAGCCTGGCGGACGCCTTGCGACTGCCAGGCCGGATCGCTGTCCTGATGCTTGCCGCGGAGGCGGTGATCGCCATCGTCCTCACGCTCGCCCTGCACCGCTACAGCTCCTCGTGGGGTGAGGCGGCCTGGCACGGACTCTTCCACTCGGTGTCGGCGTTCAACAACGCCGGCTTCGCCTTGTACAGCGACAACCTGACGCGCTTCGGAGGCGACCCGGCCGTCATCCTGCCCGTCTGCGTAGCGATCATCGTGGGCGGCATCGGCTTCCCGGTGCTGTTCGAGGTCGGTCGGCGCTGGCGAGCGCGTGATCGCGCCGCCTGGTCGGCCCACACCCGCCTGACCGTCTACGGAACCCTCGTGCTCCTCGTCGTCGGATCGGTCATCTTCGGGATAGCGGAGTGGAACAACCCCCAGACGCTGGGCCAGTTGCCCACGGGGGAGCGGCTGCTCCAGTCGATTGCCGGCGGTGTCTTCCCGCGCACAGCGGGGTTCAACGCCATCGACTACGGCTCGGCGAGCGAATCCACCCTGGGTCTGTACTACCTGCTGATGTTCATCGGAGGTGGCTCCGCAGGAACGGCCGGCGGTCTGAAGGTGGGCACTATCGGGATCATCATCGCGATTGTCGCTGCCGAGCTTCGCGGAGAGGAGCAGGTGGTGGTCGCCCACCGGGCGATCCCGGCGACAGTTCAGCGGTCGGCGCTCGTCGTGGTGATGCTCGGTCTCAGCGTGGTGGCCCTGGCCACCGCCGCCATCCTCGCCATGGAGCCCTACTCCTTGCAGCAGGTGCTCTTCGAGACGATCTCCGCGTTCGGAACCGTCGGGCTTTCGACCGGCATCACCCCGCACCTGCAGCGAGAGTCGCTCGTCGTCCTCATGATCCTGATGTACCTCGGCCGGGTCGGAACGATCACGGCCGCCACCGCGCTTGCCGTGCGAGCGCGACACCGCCACTACCGACTCCCGGAGGAGCATCCAATTGTTGGGTAGACCGAGTGATCGCCGGATCGGCGATGAGACAGTGCTGGTCGTCGGCCTCGGACTGTTCGGGTCCGCCACCGCCCGCGCACTCACCGAGATGAACGTGCCACTGATCGCCGTCACGGAGGATCATGGCCTGGCCGTCCAGTACGCCGATGAGTTCACCCATGTGATCGAGATGAACCCCTCCGACCGGGATGCGCTGGAGCAGATCGGCATCCATCGCATCCGCAAGGCCGTGGTCGCGTTGAGCAAGGTCGAGTTGTCGATCATGACCGTGCTCGCGCTCGCTGAGGCCGGCGTCGAGGAGATCTGGGCCCGTGCCGCCACCAGGGAGCACGGTGCCATCCTGGAGCGAATCGGTGCGCACCACGTCGTCTACTCCGAGGCCTCCACCGGACGTCGCGTGGCACACGCGGTGTCGGGGTTCATGATCGACTACTTCGAGTTCGAGGATGGATTCGCGATCGCCCGGACGAAAGCTCCCCGCGTGATCTGGAACAAGCCGCTGCGCGAGTCTCTGGTGCGGAGCCTCAGCCACGTGACCGTCGTGGGGGTGAAGCGCCCGCGGCAGGATTTCATCTACGCGGTGCCCGAGACGGTGATCGAGCCCGGCGACGAACTCATTGTGTCCGGACAGACCCCACAGGTCGACGCCCTCTGCAAGATGGTCTGACCACGACTGGTCGAGCGGCTTCGGTCCTCGGCCCTGAGGAGCCTCTTGCCGCCCGGGAGAGCTCACCTGTGAGGAAGTCCCACACGGCGGGGGAGCGGACCAACGGAGACGAGGATCGATGCCCTTCAGGCACGTGGTCGCGCCATCGTGGGGCGGGCGGGGGCTTGGACCCGCGACCCGAGGAGTTGAGGCAACTGCGATCCCAGCTCTAGCTCGGTGACTCTTGCCTGGCCAGTCCACTTCCTTCCTCCTGCGAGCCGCGTGGGTTCCGCGAGGTTCCGCCCCTAATACCCCGAATGTGACAAGGGTCAGCGCACGATGCGCTCCCGGTCGGTTCTGCTGAAGCCCCAGATCTTCGCAGGGGTCCGGCGGACTGTGCTTCGCGCGGTCATGCCGAGTTGAGGATGTCGGCCGAGGCGCTGCGCCCGCTCGGTTGCTACTTGAGGCAGTCGGTAGCGGCAGCCCGAGCGAGCGGTCCCCACATGACGGCCTTGTAGTCCTGGACGCCGCCTC
>JAEYNS010000309.1 GCA_023412435.1 Actinomycetes bacterium
TCGGCTTCATGATGGACTGCGACACCACCGGCATCGAGCCCGACTTCTCGCTGGTGAAGTTCAAGAAGCTGGTCGGCGGCGGCAGCCTGCAGATCGTCAACCTCACCATCCCGCGGGCGCTGAAGCGGCTGGGGTACGCCGAGGAGACCGTCGAGGCGATCGTCGAGTACATCGCCGAGCACGGCCACGTGGTCAACGCCCCCGGCCTGCGGCCCGAGCACTACGAGGTCTTCGACACCGCGATGGGCCAGCGGTCCATCAAGCCGATGGGACACGTCCGGATGATGGCGGCGGTCCAGCCGTTCCTCTCGGGCGCCATCTCCAAGACCGTCAACCTGCCGGAGTCCGCGACCGTCGAGGAGATCGCCGACGTGTACCTGCAGGGCTGGCGGCTCGGCCTGAAGGCCCTGGCGGTCTACCGTGACAACTGCAAGGTGGGCCAGCCGCTGTCCGACGCCAGGAAGAAGGACGAGCCGAAGGCGGCGGCCGTCGAGCCGGAGGTGCGTGTCGAGTACAAGCCGCGGCGCAAGCGGTTGCCGAAGTCACGGGTCTCGCGCACCACCTCGTTCTCGGTGGCGGGTGCCGAGGGCTACATGACCTCGGGCCAGTACGAGGACGGTGCGCTGGGCGAGGTCTTCCTCAAGCTCGGCAAGCAGGGTTCCACCCTGGCCGGCGTGATGGACGCCTTCAGCATCGCGGTGTCGATCGGCCTGCAGTACGGCGTCCCGCTGTCGACCTTCGCCCAGAAGTTCACCAACCTGAAGTTCGAGCCCGCCGGGATGACCGATGATCCCGACGTCCGGATGGCCCAGTCGATCATGGACTACATCTTCCGGCGACTGGCCCTTGACTACCTGTCTTTCGATGAGCGGGCGGAACTGGGCATCTACACCGCGGCCGAGCGGGCCCGGTATGTTGAGACCGGCTCCTACCTCTCCGACGAGGAGGAGGCGGGGCTGATCGAGTCCGAGACGCTGAAGAACGACGCTGCCGACGACCTGCGGATCGACGGCCCGGGTGCGGTGCAGCCGGCGCTGATCGTGGAGTCGCCGACCAGTACCGCCGACGTGTTGGCGAAGCTGACCGGGCTCAAGGTGGACGCACCGTTGTGCCTGACCTGCGGCACGAAGATGCGGCCGAGCGGTTCCTGCTACGTGTGTGAAGGTTGCGGCTCCACCAGCGGCTGCAGCTGACGAGGGGGGAAAGCGCGCGCCGCAGCATCGAGGGACTCTTCGTCCCCGGGACTATTGGTCCCCTTGGGGAAGTCGATGCTGCGGCGCGTCTCCGCGTCCGGAGGGTTCAGTCGGTGGCGGCGTGGTCGCGCGCGTGGCGGCGGCTCTGCCGCACCACGAACCAGGCGTAGCCGCCGAGCGTTGCGCACAGGATGAGGATCGCCAGTGGCGGGGAGTACGAGTACAGCCGCCCGACAAGGTCGACCCCGACCACCCCGATCGCCGCGTAGAGCAGGGCCCACAACACGCCGCCGACGGCGAGCGCCGGCAGGTAGCGGGCCAGCGGCATCCGTGACGCACCCGCTGCCAGGTTGGCAAGGGTCTGGAAGCCGATGGTGAGGAAGGAGACCGCCACGATCGGGGCGCCGTACTCATTGATCCGGGCGGTGGCGCGCTGGTAGCCGGGGGAGTCCATCAACCCGGCGAGCCGGGTCCGATGGGCGCCACTGGCTGCGACTCGTCCGAGCCAGTACGTGCCGCCTGCGCGGCAGCAGACGATCACGAACAGGGCCGCGACGATCACAGGGAACGGTACGTCCCACTGGCTGGGATCCACGCGACAATCCTCCCAACGCCCCCGAGTCACCTTGAAGTTAACCAGACGCTCCCGCGGCGGGCCAATCGCGGGACGGACGCGGCCTGCGGCCGTCCGTGGCGATCGCGTAGGTTGGGGGCCGGTGTGGGAAGGAGGGGCACATGGTGATGCCGCTGGACTTCGACCTCGACCGCAGCATTGCGGAGGCGTGGGAAGGCTTCGCCGAGCGGCTCGCGGAGGTGGTCTCGGTGATGGACCCGGGCGGCGCGCTGACCCTGAGCGCGCTGGCCGGCGACGGCCGCGGCCCGTCACCCTACGTCCAGTTCCGCTGTCTGCCTGACCGTCGGCTGCTCACCATCGCGTCCGGGAACGCCGAACTGGGCGAGGAGTTCCAGCTCGACGCCGCCGCCCTCCAACGTCTGGCCGACCTGGGCTGGGAGCCGCCCGCCGTGGACGGCGAGCATCCCGGCCCTCAGCACTGGTTCCTCGACTCCCAGGAGGACTCGGAGGCGGTGGCCAATCGGGCGGTCGCGGCGCTGCGCGAGGTCTTCCAGGTCCGCCATCCCGCCTTCCTCTCCCCGGACCAGCTCGCCGAGGTGCTGGCGCCGCCGCCGCCGGGCGAGCTTCCCCGCTCCAACTTCGCTCAGGAGGACCTGGAGGCGCTCCTGCCGTCCTCCGCCCGCCACCTCGAGGTGCTGGTCCGCGCAGAGCTGGCCCAGGCGCTCGGCTACGAGC
>JAEYNS010000088.1 GCA_023412435.1 Actinomycetes bacterium
CCGTCGACGTCGTCTACTCCAGCCACGGCGGGCTCGACGCCCTGCCCGACAGCGCGACCGTCGGCACCTCCTCACCGCGCCGGGCGGCCGGCCTCAAGCGGCTTCGGCCCGACCTGCGGATCGTGGCCATCCGCGGCAATGTCGACACCCGGCTGCAGAAGGTCCACGACGGCGAGGTGGATGCCGTCCTGCTGGCCGCCGCAGGGCTGGAACGACTCGGACTGCTGGACGCGAACGTCCACCCGCTCGATCCAGCAGTACTGCTGCCCGCGCCCGCCCAGGGCGCGCTGGCAGTGGAATGCCGGACGAACGACCGGCTGATCACCGTGGTGGGCCAGCTCGACGACACCCCCACCCGGATCGCGGTCTCTGCCGAGCGGGCCGTGCTGCAGGGGATCGACGCCAGCTGCACCACCGCCATCGGCGCCCACGCCGGCTGGATCGACGACCGGGTGCTGATGCTGTCGGCTGAGCTGTCCGACCACGCAGGGGTGTCCTACGCCAGGGTCAGCCGCTCCGCCACCGTCGATGATGTGGCCGGTGCCGAGCGACTGGGGCTGGCGGTCGCCGAGTCGCTGCTCGAGCGGTAGGGCTCAGTCCAGCAGGGTGTAGCTCCACGACGCCGGGCGTCCGTCGACGTACGGCATGACGCCGTGGAAGGGCGGGCCGTCCCCGAAGACCAGCGGCAGGAAGTGCCGGTCCCCCTCCCACATCGCACGCTCGCCGAGGTGGTCCAGCGGCACCCACTCCAGCGGGCCGTCGTCGTTGCGCTCGGGCACCACGCCGGTGAAGGCGTCCACGACGAAGATGAAGCCGAACCAGTCCTCACCGCCGGCACCGAAGCCCGGCCAGGACACCGTGCCGCGCAGCCGCAGCGCGGTCGCCTCGATCCCGGCCTCCTCGCGCAGTTCGCGCCGCAGGCCCGCCACCACGTCCTCGTCGGGTTCGAGCTTACCGCCCAGGCCGTTGTACTTGCCCCGGTGGGTGTCGCCGTCGCGGGAGCGGTGCACCAGCAGGACGCGGCCGCCGTCCGGCGACAGCACGTAGCCGAGGGTGCCGATGACGGGGGTGTACGGCATCGTCAGGCCAGCACGGTCGCGACGTCCATGCCGGGGTTGGCGCCGATGTCGAGCGAGGACGGACGCAGGCCCGCGGTCACCACCTCCGCGCCGACCACGGCGATCATCGCGCCGTTGTCGGTGCACAGCGCGGGCCGGGGCCGCCGCAGCGTGATTCCCCGCTCGGCCGTCCGCTCGGCGAGCAGGGTGCGCAGCCGCGAGTTGGCGGCCACCCCGCCACCCAGCAGCAGCGTGTCGACCCCGAGGTGCTCGCAGGCGTCCACCGCCTTGGCGGTCAGCACGTCGCAGACCGCCTCCTGGAAGGACGCCGCCACGTCGGCGACCGGGACGTCGAGGCCGTCCCGGCGGCGGGTCTCGACCCAGCGGGAGACCGCGGTCTTCAGCCCGGAGAAGGAGTAGTCGAAGCGGTGCTTGTCGAGGTCCTTCTGCGCGGTCAGCCCCCGGGGGAAGGCGATCGCGCGCGGGTCGCCGTCGGCGGCCGCCCTGTCGATCACCGGGCCGCCGGGGTAGGCCAGCCCGAGCAGCCGGGCCACCTTGTCGTAGGCCTCACCGGCGGCGTCGTCGATGGTCGCCCCGAGTTCCCGGATGTCACCGGTGATGTCGTTCACCGCCAGCAGCGAGGTGTGACCGCCGGAGACCAGCAGTGCGGCGCAGGGCTGCGGCAGGTCGCCGTGGTCGAGCAGGTCGACCGCGACGTGGCCGACCAGGTGGTTGACCCCGTACAGCGGCTTGTTGAGGGAGACTGCCAACGCCTTCGCCGCCGACAGTCCGACCACGAGGGCGCCCATCAGGCCCGGGCCCGCGGTGACCGCGATGCCGTCGATCTCGGACAGGTCGACGTCGGCAGTGGCGAGCGCCCGGCGCAGCGTCGGAACCATCGCCTGCAGGTGTGCCCGGCTGGCGACCTCGGGCACCACGCCGCCGAACCGGACGTGCTCCTCGACCGAACTGGCGACCTCGTTGGCCAGCAGTTCGTGGCCGCGGACGATGCCGACTCCGGTCTCGTCGCAGGAGGACTCGATCCCGAGGATCAGCGGGCCGCTCACAGCGCCACCCCCATGACCACCGCGTCGATCCCCGCGCCGTAGTAGTCGCGCCGCCGGTTCAGCGTCGTGAAGCCGAGCTTGCGGTAGGTGCGCACGGCCGGGTCGTTGTCGGGCCTGACCTCCAGCAGCATCCGGCGGGCTCCCACCGCCTTGGCCCAGTCCATCCCCGCCCTGACCAGGGAGGTACCGATCCCCTGACCGCGGGAGTCGGGGGCGACGATCACCCGCAGCAGGTCGGCGGCATCGGCCACGAGCGAGAAGGTGGCGACCCCCACCACCTGGCCGCGGGCGTCGTGGCGCACCAGGACCAACCGGTCGGGGTTGTCGAGTTCGGCCTGCCAGGAGGCCTGGCTCCAGCGCTCGGCCGGCTCGAACCCCGACTCCTCCAGGGTCAGGACGGGGGCCAGGTCGTCCGCCCGGGCCGCGGAGATGATCATCGGGTCCTCCTCGGGGCCAGCCGGGGCGGCAGCAGCGTCGACTTGCGGGTGGTGGGCACCTGGGCGTCCGGACGGCGCAGGTAGAGCGGCTCGAGGCCGGCCTCGGGCAGGTCGGCGGCGATCGCCGCCAGCACTCCTGCGTCCAGGTCGAGCGGGGTGTCGGTCACCGGCCCCACCCTGGGCAGGTCGGGCACCTGGTCGGGCGCGGTGACGAACGGACCCGCCACCCTCTGAGCGCCAGATGCCATGGGGGCTGTCCCTCCGAAGGCAGAAATCGCACTTCCAGAAGGGTCTGAGGGACTGTCCCCAGTGTCAGCGCCGCGTACCGAATACCTCGCCCAGTACCACTCCTTGCGTCGGGCGTCGGTGGCGACGACGAAGTCGGAGTCGACAAGCCCCGCGACCACGGCCTGGTGGGCGAGGACGTCCAGCGAGCAGACCCCGCGCACCGGCAGGCCGAGCGCTTCGGCGAGGGTGACGGCCGCCACCACGCCGACCCGCAGCCCGGTGAACGGCCCGGGGCCCACCCCGACCGCGACCGCCTGGTAGCGGTCGAGGCCGCCCAGGCCGGCCTCGGCGACCACCTGCTGCACCAGCGGCATCAGACGCTCGGCGTGCGCCCTGGTGTCCGGCACCACCGCGCCGACCCGCCGGACCCCGTCCAGCGCAACCCCGGCGCACACGGTGGCCGAGGTGTCGATCCCGAGTACCAGCCCGCTCATGCCAGCGCCTCCAGCTTCTCGCGGGCGGCGGTCCACCGCTGCCCGATCGGGGTCAGGAAGACCAGCCTGGTGTCGTCGGCCGGGTCGAGGGAGCGGCGGATGTCGATCTCGAGCCGGTCGTCGCTGAGCCCTTCGGCGACCCCCGTCCCCCATTCCACCAGCGTCACCGAGTCGGCGAGCGAGATCTCGAGGTCGAGGTCCTCGACCTCGGCGAACGAGCCCAGCCGGTAGGCATCCACGTGGACCAGCCCCGGCCCGCCGCCCGGGTGGGGATGGATCCGCGCCAGCACGAAGGTGGGCGAGATGATCGCGCCGCTGACTCCCATGCC
>JAEYNS010000372.1 GCA_023412435.1 Actinomycetes bacterium
GGTCGGCGGCGGCCAGCGCGGGCGGCATCGGGGAGTAGTCGGGATCGAGCATTCCGAACTGCGCCTTCTGCAGCAGCACCCTGCGCAGCGCCCTGTCGATCAGAGCCTCGCTGATGGCGCCGTCCTCGACGGCGGCGACCAGATCGGCGTTGAACGACTTGACGCTCGGCAGCTCGACGTCGATGCCCGCCGTCAGCGCCAGCTCGGCCGCCTCGGTGAAGTCGGCGGCGACAGCGTGCAGCGCGTGCAGGAACCCGATCGCGAAGTAGTCGGCGACGACGGTACCGTCAAAGCCCCAGGTGTCGCGCAGCAGGCCGGTCAGCAGCGACTCGTCGGCCGCCACGGGGATCCCGTCGATGTCGGTGTAGGAGTTCATCACCGAGCGGACCCCGCTCTCGCGAACCGCCATCTCGAACGGCGGCAGCATGATGTCGGCGAGCTCACGCGAGCCGATCGAGACCGGCGCGAGGTTGCGTCCCGCCTTCGAGCTGGAGTAGCCCACGAAGTGCTTCAGGGTGGCCACGATGCCGGCCGACTCCAGACCGCGGATGTAGGCCGAGGCGACCGTCCCGACCAGGTAGGGATCCTCGCCGATGGTCTCCTCGACCCGGCCCCAGCGGTAGTCACGCACCACGTCGAGGACGGGCGCAAGGCCCTGGTGGATGCCGAGCGCGCGCATGTCGGAGCCGATGCGTGCCGTCATCTGCTCGATCAGCTCGGGGTCGAAGGTGGCACCCCACGACAGCGGCACGGGGTAGGCGGTCGCCTGCCAGGCCGCGAAGCCTGCCAGGCACTCCTCGTGCGCCATCGCGGGGATGCCCAGCCGGCTCTCTTCCATGATCCGTTGCTGCGTGCGCAGCAGCGAGACCGCGCCGACCGCCGGATCGACCGGCGCCGTTCCGAACGGGCGGGTCAGCTGGCCCAGACCGCGCGGCAGCAGGACGTCGAGGTTGATCTCCTCGGTCATCTCGTTCTGGTTGGGCGCCACTTCGTCGCCGTCGGCGGACGCGCCCACCCAGATGCCGTAGAGCTGGGCGACCTTCTCCTGCACCGACATCGCGGCGATCAGGGCGTCCACCCGTTCGGCCACCGGCAACGAGGTGTCGTGCCACACTCCGGTGGCCCTTGCCTGTGACACTGTCATCCCTTCACAGCTCCCGTCAGACCGCCCACGATGCGCTTCTCGGCCGCGATGAAGAACAGCAGCGCGGGCAGCATGGACAGCGAAGTGTAGGCAAGCACCGCACCGGTGTCCTGCGAGTACTGGGTTGCGAACTGGGTGACCCCCAGCGGGAGCGTCCACAGATTCTGCGGCATGCCCCCGGCCGCCATGATCAGCAACGGCAGCAGGTACGCGTTCCACGATCCGATGAACGCCAGCACGCCGACGGTGGTCAGGCCCGGCATCGACAACGGCAGCATGATCCGCCAGAAGAAGCCGATCCGGGTGGCGCCGTCGATGGCCGCGGCCTCCTCGAGCTCATCGGGGATGGCCTTCAGGAAGGGCACCAGGATGATGATCGTCGTCGGCAGTGCGAAGGCGATCTGCGGGATGATCACACCGGCGAAGGTGCCGTGCAGCCCGAGGCTGCGGATCAGCAGGTTCAGGGGCAGCGAGGCGACCGTCAGCGGAAACATGAGCCCCGCGGCGAACAGCGCGTAGAGCACGCCGCGCCCCCGGAAGGTGTACTTGGCGATGACGAAAGCCGCCATGATGCCGAGCACGCACACCCCGGCGGTCGTCCCGACGGCCACCACGCCGGAGGAGAACAGCGATCCCCAGAACCGGTCGGAGCCGAGCACGGTCAGGTAGTTCTGCGCCGACCAGGGGTTGGGCCACCCGGCGGGGTTGGAGTTGATGTCGGAGTTGGTGCGGAAGCCGTTGAGCCAGACGTACAGCACCGGCACCACCGACACCACGACGATCATGTACGCGTTGACGTAGATCAGCGGCGAGGACCAGCTGAACGCCGACTTGGCCCGCACCGGCGGACGCTGGTCGGTGACGGTCGCAGTCGTGGTCGTCATCTCAGCGCACCCCCCTCGTGACGGCGCCGGCGAGGTCGCGGCGCATGGCAAGGCGCTGGTAGACCAGCGCGACGGTGAGCGAGATCACGAACAGGATCACGGCGATGGCGCTGCCGTAGCCCGGCCTGGTCTGGCCGTTGACGATCATGTACACCGCCATCGTGTTGGTTGCGTTGAGGGGCCCGCCACGGGTGGTGACCCACACCATGTCGAACAACTGCAGAGAGCCGATCATCGACAAGAACACCCAGATCCGGATCGTGGGGCCCAGCAGGGGCAGCGTGATGTACCACTGGGACTTCCACCACCCGGCGCCGTCGATGGCTGCCGCCTCGTGGAGCTCCTCAGGAACCCCCTGCAGGCCGGCGAGCATGATCAGGATCGCGAAGCCGAGGTACTTCCAGGAGATGATGCCGAACATCACCCACAAGGCGATGTCGGGATCGCCCAGCCAGGGCCGGGCGAGGTCGCCGAGCCCGACCATCTCGAGCAGGGCGTTGATGAAGCCGTTGGGCGAGAGCAGCAGGTTCCACGACAGGCCGGCGATGACTTCGGCGAGCACGTACGGCACGAAGATGGCGGCGCGGATGAACGCGCGGCCCTTCAGCTTCCGGTTCAGCAGCATCGCTGCGGCGATCGCCAGCGGACCCTGGATCAGGATCGAGGCGATCAGGATCGAGAAGTTGTTGCTGACCGCCTGCAGGAAGTTGGGGTCGGTGAACGCCTCGATGTAGTTGTCGAAGCCGATGAACCGCTCCAGCGGACCGAGCCCGTTCCAGTTGAACAGGCTGTACACGGCGGCGAGCGCCACCGGGAGGATGACGAACGTGAGGAAGACGATCAGGGCGGGACCAGCGAAGACGCCGATCTCCAGCCACTTGCGGCCCGAGCCCGAGCGCGCCGACTTCCGGTTGGCGGGGGCAGGCCCCGCGGAGACCGGGGGCCCTGCCACTGAGGTGTTTGACATCGCCGACTACAGCTTCGCTGCGGTGTCCTTGAGGGCCTTCACGATGTCCTCGGGAGTGCCCTTGCCGCCCATCAGGTTCACGATCGCGTCGTTCAGCGGGTTGCCGAACTCCGGGCCGAGAGCGCTGTCGAGCCACAGCTGGACGTAGGACGAACCGGCCAGACCGGCCGCGATCGCCTTCAGGTTCTCATCGGTGATGCTGTCGGCAGCGGCCGGGTTGGCCGGGATGCCGGAGCCGGCGGCCGCGAAGGCCTTCTGGACCTCGTCGCTGACCAGGTAGGCCGCGAACTCGACAGCGACATCGGGGG
>JAEYNS010000119.1 GCA_023412435.1 Actinomycetes bacterium
GGTCGAGCTCGCGGAACTGCCGCCACTCGGTCACCACGACGACCACCTCGGCGCCCGTCAACGCCTCCTCGATGCTCGTGGTGAAGGAGAGCTGGGGCTGCAGCCGCCGCGAGTTCTCGATCGCCGCCGGATCCGTGGCGACCACCGAGGCGCCACGTCCGTTGAGCTGGACCGCGACGTCGAGGGCGGGCGAGTCCCGCACGTCGTCGGACTCCGGCTTGAAGGACAGCCCGAGCACGGCCACCCGGCGGCCGAACGGCTGGCCGCCGAAGGAGTCGAGGACCAGGTCGACCACGCGGGCCCGGCGACGCAGGTTGATCGCGTCCACCTCGCGCAGGAAGGCCACCGAGTCGCCGGTGCCCAGCTCGTCGGCGCGCGCCTGGAAGGCCCTGATGTCCTTCGGCAGGCAGCCGCCGCCGAAGCCCACCCCCGCGTTCAGGAAGCGACGGCCGATCCGCGCGTCGAAGCCGATCGCGTCGGCGAGCTGGGTGACGTCAGCGTCCACCACCTCTGCGATCTCGGCCATCGCGTTGATGAAGCTGATCTTGGTCGCCAGGAAGGCGTTGGCGGCGACCTTCACCAGCTCCGCGGTCTGGTAGTCGGTCACCACCAGTGGCGTGCCGGTTGCCAGCGCCGCGGCGTACACCTCGTCGAGGGCCGACTTGGCCAGTTCCGCCTGCCCGGGGGCCACGGGCAGGCCGTAGACGATCCGGTCGGGCTCGATCGTGTCCTTCACGGCGAAGCCCTCGCGGAGGAACTCGGGGTTCCAGGCCAGCATCGCCCCGGGTGCCGCCCCGGCCACCAGCTCGGCGAGCCGGGCCGGGGTCCCGACAGGGACCGTCGACTTCCCGACCACGAGGTCGCCGGGTCGAAGGTGCGGCAGCAACGCCTCGATGGCGGCGTCGACGTAGGTCAGGTCGGCCGCATTCGTCCCCTTGCGCTGGGGGGTTCCGACCGCCAGGAAGTGAACAGCGCAACCCGCGGCGCTGGCGATGTCGGTGCTGAAGATCAACCGCCCCGACGCCGTTGCAGAGGTGAGGATGTCCGACAGCCCCGGCTCGTAGAAGGGCACCTCCGCCCGCTGCAGGGCTTCGACCCTCGCGTGGTCGATGTCGATGCCGACCACCTCATGCCCCAGTTGGGCCATGGCAGCGGCATGGACCGCCCCGAGGTACCCGCACCCGATCACCGACAGTCTCACCGGTTGCCGCTCCTTCTCACCTGGCCGGGACTCCGACGCGTGCCAGCGTAGCTGCCGCGGCCGTCGCGCACGGGACCGTCGGTCGTGTCCGGCGGGAGCCACCCCACCCGACCTCCACCGGCCCGGCCGGTAGCGTGGGGCCATGCCAGGTTTCGCACCCTTCCGCGCTCTCCGCTACCCGGCGGGCACCGACCTGCAGGCGGTCATCGCGCCCCCCTACGACGTCCTCTCCGAGGCCGACGTCGACGCCCTGGTCGCGCGGGATCCGCACAACATCGTCCACGTCGACGTCCCGCGCGGTGGCGCCGATCGCTACCATGTGGCCGCCGGGACGCTGCGGGACTGGCTGGCGCAGGGGGTGCTGGTCCAGGACGAGGTGCCCTCGTTCACGATCTACCGGATGCGGTTCACCGACGCCACCGGGGCGGATCGCACCATCTCCGGGGTACTCGGCGGACTGGAGGTCATGCAGTACGGCGATCGCGGGGTGCTGCCCCACGAACGCATCACCCCCAAGGCGTCCACCGACCGCCTCGACCTGACCCGCGCCACCGGGGCGAACCTCTCCCCGGTCTGGGGGCTGTCGCTGGCGAACGGGCTCACCGCGGCGCTGGCGGAGCCGGGCGACCCGCTGGGTTCGATGACCGTGGACGGGGTGGAGCACGCCGTCGAGCGGGTCACCGACCCCGACCGGATCGCCGCGATCGCCGCGGTGATCGGCTCCGACGACGTCCTGATCGCCGACGGCCACCACCGTTACGGGGTCTCCCAGCAGTACCGCGACGAGGTCCGCGCTGCTACCGGGCGCACCGACACCGACGCCGAGTACACCCTGGCCTTCGTCAACGAGCTGGTCGCCGATCAGCTCAGCATCGAGGCGATCCACCGGGTGTACACCGGGATCAGCCTCGACGAACTGCGCAGCGACCTCGCCGCCTGCTTCGAGATCGAGCCCGCGCCGGCCCCGTCCCCGCAACTGCTCGCCGACATGGTGAGTCTCGGGCGGCTGGTCCTCGTCGCCCCCGACGGCAGCGCGGCCTGGCTGATCCCACGGCCTGGCCCCTTCGACGGCGTCCGGGAACTGGACGGCGCCTATCTCGAGCACGCCCTCGCCGGCTCGGCGGCCCGGGTCGAGTACCAGCACGGCCTGGACGAACTGCTCGGGCTGGTGGGTTCGGGAGCTGTCACCGCTGGGGTCCTGATCCGGCCCACCTCACTTGCCGAGATCCAGCGGACGGCCCGCGAGGGGCTGCTCATGCCGCCGAAGTCGACCTTCTTCACCCCGAAGCTGCGGACCGGGCTGGTCGTCCGTCCCACCGCTGCGCTGCCGGTCTGATCCGCCCGTCCCAGCGGGTCGCCGCGAGCAATTGCCCACCGCGCGCCGGTGCTGCTGAGAGTCCTTGCACGCGGGCCACGGATCTCGCCAAAACCCCCCGCCACAAGGCAGGCAACCGATACCGTGGTGCGCGTACCAAGCCACGTTCCCATCGAGGAGAAGAATGTCGCGTATTGAGAACGCCTCCTTCCGCAGCAAGGTGACCACCGCCGAAGAGGCGGCGAAGCTGATCAAGCACGGCATGAACGTCGGCTTCTCGGGGTTCACCGGTGCCGGCTACCCCAAGGAAGTGCCGGTCGCGCTCGCCGCCCAGATCAAGGAGGCCCACGACCGCGGCGAAGAGTTCAAGATCGGAATGTGGACCGGCGCGTCCACCGCCCCCGAACTGGACGGTGCCCTGGCCGGGGTGGACGGGGTCGCCTTCCGCACCCCGTACCAGTCCGATCCGATCATGCGGAACAAGATCAACGACGGCACCTCGGAGTACTCCGACATCCACCTGTCGCATCTGGCCCCGATGGTGTGGGAGGGCTTCCTCGGCAAGCTCGACATGGCTGTCGTCGAGGTCACCGCGATCGCGGAGGACGGCGAGCTGGTGCCGTCCAGCTCGATCGGCAACAACAAGACCTACCTGCAGGAGGCCGAGCAGATCATCCTCGAGGTCAACTCGTGGCAGAGCCGCGACCTCGAGGGCATGCACGACATCTACTACCGGGCGGCGCTGCCCCCGAACCGCCTGCCGGTGCCGCTGACCCACCCCGGTGACCGGATCGGCCAGCGTAACTTCCGGGTCGACCCGAAGAAGATCGTCGCGATCATCGAGACCGACGACCCCGACCGGAACACCCCGTTCAAGCCGCTGGACGACGACTCGCGCGCGATCGCCGCGCACCTGCTCGACTTCCTGGCCAACGAGGTCAAGCACCACCGGCTGCCGAAGAACCTGCTGCCGCTGCAGTCCGGCGTGGGCAACATCGCCAACGCCGTGCTGGCCGGCCTGCTGGAGGGCCCGTTCGACTACCTGACCTCCTACACCGAGGTGATCCAGGACGGCATGGTCGACCTGATCGACTCCGGCAAGATGACGATCGCCTCGGCGACCGCGTTCTCGCTCAGCCCCGAGTACGCCGAGACGATGAACAACAGGGCCA
>JAEYNS010000101.1 GCA_023412435.1 Actinomycetes bacterium
CCTCCGCGAGCCGCGCCACCTGGTGGTCGAGGGCGTAGCCGGCCGCCGCGGCGAGGATCCCGGCCTGCCGCATCCCGCCCCCCAGCCGCTTGCGCTGCACCCGCGCCCGCGCGATCACCTCGGCCGACCCGACGAGCATCGAGCCGACCGGAGCGCCGAGTCCCTTGGAGAAGCAGACGCTCACGGTGTCGAACAGCGCGCCGTAGGCGGCCAGCGGGACCCCCGAGGCGACGTGCGCGTTCCACAGCCGGGCACCGTCGAGGTGGCGACCGACCCCGGCGTCGGCGCACACCCGGGAGATCCCCTCCAGCACCTCGAGCGGCTGGACGGTGCCGCCCCCGAAGTTGTGGGTGTTCTCGACCGCGACCGCAGCGGTCGACACCAGGTACGGTCCGGCGTCGGGGGTGATCAGGTCGGCGACAGTCGCGGCGGTGGCGACACCGTCGGCCGAGTCCCAGGTGCGCATCGTGATGCCGTGCAGGGCGGCGTGGGCGCCCATCTCGGCGCGGGCGATGTGGGCACGGACGTCGCAGACCACCTCCTGGCCCGGCTCCACCAGCGCCCACACGCCGAGCAGGTTCGCCATCGATCCCGACGGCGTGAACAGGCCGGCCTCGTGGCCGAGCAGGCCGGCGACTCTGGCCTGCAGGGCGTTCAGCGCCGGGTCCTCCCCGTAGACGTCGTCGCCCACCTCGGCCGCGGCCATCGCCGCCCGCATGCCGGGGGTCGGTCGGGTGACTGTGTCACTGCGCAGGTCGATCACGGCATCCTCGCGGGCTAGCGGGCTCAGAAGTCCTCGGCGTGGAATTCCTGGACGGAGTTGTGGCGCAGGATGCGTCCGCTGGTCAGCCGCTCGGCGACCACGAAGGCCAGTTCGAGGGCCTGGTTGCGGTTCATCCGCGGGTCGCAGGCGGTCTCGTACCGGTTGGCCAGGTCGGCTTCCACGAGTTCGCCCACGCCGCCGACGCACTCGGTGACGTCATCCCCGGTCAGCTCGATGTGCACGCCGCCCGGCCAGGTCCCCAACGCCTCGTGGACGTCGAAGAAGCCGTTGACCTCGTCCACCACCTGGCTGAAGGCACGGGTCTTGTAGCCCAGCGAGGTCTCGAAGGTGTTGCCGTGCATCGGGTCGCTGACCCAGGCGACCTTGCGACCGGTGGCCTCCACCGCCTCGACGATCGGCGGCAGCACGTCGCGGATCCTGCCGGCGCCCATCCGGGAGATGATCGTCAGCCTGCCCGGCTCGAGTTCCGGATCGAGCCGCTCGCACAGTGCGGCCACCTCGGCCGGGGAGGCGGCGGGGCCGACCTTGAGGCCGAGCGGGTTGCGGACGTGGCGGAAGAACTCGACGTGCGCACCGTCCAGCTGCCGGGTGCGCTCCCCGATCCACACCATGTGGGCGCTGGTGTCGTACGGGGTCCCGGTGCGGGAGTCGACCCGGGTCAGGGCGTGCTCGTAGTCGAGCAGCAGCGCCTCGTGCGAGGAGTAGAAGTCGACGGTGCGCAGCGACTCGTTGTCGACCCCGCAGGCGACCATGAAGGCCAGCGCCCGCTCGATCTCCGAGGTCATCTGCTCGTAGCGCTCCTCCACGTTGGAGTTGCGCACGAAGTCGCGGTTCCAGGTGTGCACGGCGCGCAGGTCGGCGAACCCGCCCTTGACGAAGGCCCGCAGCAGGTTGAGGGTGGCCGCGGAGTGGTTGTACACCTCGATCAGGCGCCGGGGGTCGGGCCGCCGGGCTTCTTCGGTGAACTCGAGGCCGTTGACAGCGTCACCGCGGTAGGCGGGCAGCGTGACGCCGTCGCGGGTCTCGGTGTCCTTGGAGCGGGGCTTGGCGTACTGCCCCGCGATCCGTCCGAGCTTGAGGACGGGGACCTGGGCGGCGTAGGTGAGCACCACCGCCATCGACAGCAGCACCCGCAGCTTGCCACGGATGTCACTGGCGGTCACCGAGCCGAAGGTCTCCGCGCAGTCTCCGCCCTGGAGCAGGAAGGAGCGCCCGGCCGCGACCTCCGCGATCCGGCGGCGCAGTTCGTCGCACTCGCCGGCGAACACCAGCGGCGGACGGGTCCGCAGCTCGGCCAGCACCGCGTCCATCGCCGAAGGGTCGGCGTACAACGGTTGCTGGGCCACCGGGCGTCGCCGCAGTTCGGTCAGCGAGGGGATCGGGTCAACCACGCCGGTCAGGATACGCCGGGAGTCCCCTGCACCCCCGTCGGTGCTCACGGGTTCGCTGCCGGCAGAACCGGCGGGGCTGCGCCGTCGCCCGGCCGGGGCAGCACCTTGGCGTCCGCCTCAGCCGCCGAGACCGCGCCGTACTTGACCGAACTGGCGTAGACGTCGACGTACTGCTGGCCGGAGAGCCGCTGGATGGCGGCCATCACCTCGTCGGTGACCCACCGCACGGTTGCCCTGTCGTCGAGCCGATCGGCGTAGGCGGAGAAGTCCAGCGGCTCACCGACCACTACCCGCGGCCGGCGCACCCACGGCAGGCCCAGCCTCGTGCGTACGGTATGGGTGTCGAAGGCGGCGATCGGGATGACGGGGACGTGGCCGGCGAGCGCTATCCGCGCCACGCCGGTCTTTCCCTTGTACAGCCTGCCGTCGGGCGACCGGGTGCCCTCCGGGAAGATGCCGACCGTCCCGCCGTCGGCGAGCACATCGAGGACGGGGCGCAGTCCCTCCAGCGAGAGCCGTCCCCCCGAGCGGTCCAGCGGGACCTGGCCGACGGCCTTCAGGAACCAGGCGACCACCTTCGAGCCGAGGCCGCGGTTGCCCTGGAAGAGCTCGGCCTTGGCGGGGAAGGTCACCTGCCGATCCAGCATCGCCGGCACGACGTAGGTCTCGGCAGTGGACGGGTGATTGATGGCCAGCACCACACCGCCGG
Organism: Actinomycetes bacterium; assembly: GCA_023412435.1. Taxonomy (GTDB): domain Bacteria; phylum Actinomycetota; class Actinomycetes; order Propionibacteriales; family Propionibacteriaceae; genus Propionicimonas. The sequence goes on from JAEYNS010000101.1 coordinate 2,885, forward strand.
TCGCCGGGATGTTCTCCTGGCCCGTGATGGTGGCCCGGAACAGGTACTTCACCACCGGTCGGAACAGGGCAGTCTTGAAGAGCTGGTAGAACATCTCCGCCTTCCGCGTCGGACCTCCGCCGAACACAATAGGTGACGGGCGCGCTCACTAGCATGACCACCATGACGGTGGCCGAGTACGCACAACCCTTCCACGCCGGGCGGGGCCGGATCGCCGTCCTGTTCCTGCACGGGTTCAACAGTTCCCCGCACGCGCTGCGGGAGTGGGCACGGCTGACTGCCGACGCGGGCTACCGCGTGTCGCTGCCGCGGCTGCCGGGTCACGGGACCACCTGGCGGGAGCTCGCCGCCACCCGCTGGCGGGACTGGTACGACTGCGCCGAGCGGGAACTGCTCGCCCTTGCCGCCGAGACCGATCAGGTCTTCGTCGCCGGGCACTCGATGGGCGGCTCGCTGGCGCTACGGCTGGCCGCCCACCGCAGGGAGTCCGTCGCCGGCCTCGTGCTGGTCAACCCCGGCCTGCTCGCCTACCCCCTGCACCGGCTCGCCCCGCTCGCGTCCCTCGTCATCTCACGGGTGCCCTCGCGCAGGCACGACATCGCCGAGCCGGGGGCGTTGCGCCACGGGTACGACCAGACCCCGCTGCGCGCGGCGGTGTCGATGTTCGAGATGTTTGCCGAGGTCAGGGCGAGCCTCGACCTGGTGACCTGCCCGACGCTCGTCTTCCGCTCCACCGCCGACCATGTCATCCCCGGTGCCTCGGCGGACTACCTGGGCAGCCACCTGTCCAGCGACGACATCACCGTGCGGGACCTGGCGCGCAGCTTCCACGTGGCGACCCTCGACTACGACAGGGACCGGATCTTCCTCGAAACCCTGGACTTCATCGCTGCGCACTCCCGCTGAGGCGTTGCAGGTCGGCGACGTACCATGCGGTCACCCGGCGGGTGTCCTGCTCGTCCGCAGTGCCGTCGTAGTAGCCGTCCAGCAGCGCCATGGCGGCGGGTCTTCCCACCCTGTCGACCGCGCTCGCCACAGCCTGCCTGGCCAGCGCGTAGGCGGCCGACACCTGGTCGGAGGGGCCGTAGAAGTCACCGTCGGCAGGCAGGGTCGCCGGTACCGGGTGCTCGGCGAGATAGCTGATCACCCACTGCCGGTTGGCCTCCAGCGCCGCCCCGCTGTGCTCCGACGCCAACCATTCGGCCACCCCCTCCTCCGCCCATTGCGGCGCCCGCCCGCGGCAGCTCGAGCCGGTGGCCAGGTGGACACCCTCGTGCAGGAGGAGCGAGTCGAGGTACTCGGTGCCCTCGGCTGCGACGACGGGGTTCACCGTGATCCTGGCGCCGGCGTCGGGGCACCGGGTGACCGCTGCTGCCTCGCCGGAGAGAGTGCCGGCGAGGGCGGTGTAGGCCTGGGCGGTGGGCGGCAGTTCGACGACGAGCCTGCCGTCCCAGTCCTCGTCCAGCGGCGCGAGACCGGCGCCCGCCAGGGTCTGGATCGTCCGGTCGAGCCGGTCCAGCCACGCCTGCCGGTCCGCCGGAGCGAGGTCAGGGTCGGCCAGCAGGGTGCCGGTGCCGAGGGTCGAGGCCGACAGGCTGGGTTCCGTCGACGTGGGAGAGGTCGCCGGCCGAGCGCATCCCACGCCGGAGAGCACTGCGACGACGAGCCCCGCAACGGCGAGCCGACGGCTCCTCATGGCTGGCCGACGCGGTCGGAGTGCTCAGCCGATGACCCGGCGGGCGCCCGCCCACGGGGCGGGATAGGAGCCGAGGGTCTGGATCACCAGATCGTTGCGCGGGTTCCTGGCGTGGACGATCTTGCCGTTGCCGATGTACATCCCGACGTGGTGGATCGGGTGGTACCAGAAGATGAGGTCGCCGGGCTTCAGCTCGGAGCGCGACACCGCTCGACCGACCCTTGACTGGGCGCGGGAGGAGTGCGGCAGCGAGATGCCGATCTGGCGGTACGCCGCGAGCATCAGCCCTGAGCAGTCGAAGGCGTTGGGGCCGGAGGAGCCGCGAACGTACTGGCCGCCCGGCACCCGGGACACCGCGTACGCGATGACCTTCTTGATCCGGGCGCTGGCTTCGCCCCCGTCGAGCTCGGAGAGGCTGAAGGACGCGCGGGCGCCGTCTCGCGCGGCGAGCTGGCGCCGCTCCTCCTCGGTCATTCGACGGACCAGCGCCTCGGCCTCGGACAGCCGCTTCTCGATCTCGCTGTCGAGCCGCTCGAGACGCTCCTCCTCGGCGGCGAGCGCGGCGATCTCGGCCTCGGCGGCCCGCTTCAGCTCGGCCAGGTTGGCCTGCTCCGACTGGTGGTCCTGCAGCGTCGAGTTCAGGTTGGCGTCGACATTGGAGGCGGTCGACAACCGGTCGAGGAAGGCATCGGGGTCGCTCTGGGTGAACAACTCGACGGTGGTGTCCATGCCGCGGCCCTGGAACTGCCGCAGCGCGATCACCCGGGCCTGGGCGCTGAGCACGTCCACCCGGGCCTGCTGTGCCGCGATATCGGCCTGCAGCGCCTTGAGCCGGCGCTTGCCCTCCTTGAGCTGGATCTCGGCCTGCTCGTAGTCCTCTTCGATGGCGGCGGCCTCGGTCTCGAGCTGCACCACCTGGGCCTTGGCGTCCTTCAGGTTCTTCGGTGGGGTGGTCGGGTCGGCCTCGGCGGACGGGGCGGCCAGCCCGGTCACGAGCACACCGGCGGTGAGGACGGCGACAGCGGACCTCAGCCAGACGGGCAACGCCATGAAAACCCTCCCGTGGCCGGCGGGTTGAACGCCGGCTGAACCAAAACTGAGAAAACCCTAAGGGAAGGAGGTCACAGACGCAAACCCCTCGCCTGGATCGTCGTCGGACCAGCGCGACGGACGAGGGTTGACGGGACGCACCAGCCGCAGGGGCGGCAGCAGGCCGGAGCGGGCCATGGCATCGAGGGCGTCGACCTCGTCGTGGTCGAGTTCCACTTCCTGGCTGACGGGGCCCAGCAGGACCGAGATCACGCAGTCGGAACAGGCCGGCCCGCGGGCCCGGCAGCTGGCGCAGTCGACGTGGAGGGTGTCCATGAGGACGATCCTGCCGGGCGCCTCTGACGGTTTCGGTCCGACGACCAGGCAGTGCTCCCCCCAGCAGGCCCGTGGCATGGTTGCGGCATGGGCACCGCAGCGGTGGTACGCAGGGCTGCCGCAGGCCTGGCCGCCTGCCTGATCGCCGCGTGTGCACCGCCGGCGGAGCCCGGCTGGCGCCAGGTCGGGCTGCCACAGGGAGCCGCCGTGTCCAGCCTCGCCACCAGCGGGCAGGACCTGTTGTTTTTATTATTTCTCGTCGACGGCCCGCTCG
>JAEYNS010000198.1 GCA_023412435.1 Actinomycetes bacterium
GTCCGCAGCCTCCCCACCGCCGCACTCCCGCCCGTTGCCGACCAGCCGGCGAACGCCACAGCGACCGCGGCCATCGCCAGCCCGCCACCGGCACCGTCGCAGAACCCGCTCATCTCGGTGATCGTGCCGGTGTACAACGTCGAGGGGTATCTCGCCGAGTGCCTCGACTCGCTGTGCCTGCAGGACACCGACGGGTACGAGGTGATAGCGGTCGACGACGGCTCCACCGACGGCTCCGCTGAGATCCTGCGCGACTACCACAAGCGCTTCCCCCACCTGCTGCGCGTGGTCCGCAAGCCGAACGGCGGGCTATCGGACGCCCGCAACCACGGCCTGCAGCTGGCCCGCGGCGAGTACGTGGGGTTCGTCGACTCGGATGACTTCGTGGCCCCCGACCTGATCCGCCGGATGGGCGAGAAGGCGACGCGCACCGACGCCGACATCGTGGTCTGCAACCACGCCGAGTACTGGGCCGGACAGCAGCGGGCCGACGTGCGGTGGATGAGCTTCATCAACAGCTACGGCCATTCGGTGGGGGAGCGCCCCGAACTGCTGGTCGCGGCGCACCCCTACGCGTGGAACAAGATCTACCGGCGACGGCTCTTCACCGAGAACCGGATCAGCTACCCGGTCGGGCAGGCCTTCGAGGACTCCGCCACCACCTTCAACCTGATGCTGCAGGCGAACCGGATCGAGTACGTCGACGAGCCGTTCTACTTCTACCGGATGGACCGGGCAGGCTCGATCACCAACACGTTCAACGACAGGTTCTACGACATCTTCAAGTCGTTCGACAGCATCCGCCGGTTCTACACCGAGCAGGGACGCTATGACGAGTTCCGCCAAGAGATCAGCGAGCTGATGCGCCGCACCTCCTTCGCCCGGCTCTCCGCGCTCGAGACCTGCCGCGACGCCGTCCGCGTCCAGCAGTTCCTCACCGCGGTCTACGACTACCTCGAACTCCACGCCCCCGGCTGGGCGGACAACAAGTACTTCCGCCGCCAGATGCAGAACCCGAAGTACCGCTACGACGACAAGTACCGCTCGATGCACAACCGCACGCTCATGATGAGCTACCTCGAACGGTTGTGGCGCAACCGCGGCGACGAGCTCACTGCGGCGCAGCAGCACACCACCATGGAACTCGTCAGGATGCTGCAACTCGAGGAACTGGACATCCTGCTGCGGATCGACAGGTTCTGCGCCGAACGCGGTCTCGTCTACTACCTGGCCGAGGGCACCCTGCTGGGAGCGATTCGCCACCAGGGCTTCGTCCCCTGGGACGACGACATCGACATCGCGATGCCCCGCGCCGACTACGAGCGGTTCCAGGCGGCGCTGGCCAACGGCGAGGAGCCCTCGCTGCGGCTCTTCAGCGAGCGGACGTACCCGCGCTACTTCCTCACCTTCGCCAAGGTGCTGGCCACCGAGCCCAGCGGGTTCGCAACCACCCGGGTTCCGGTGCCGGCCCGGTTCCAGGGTCCGTGCGTCGACGTGTTCCCGCTCGACAGGTCGCCCCGGCGCCGCGACCCTCGCAGGGAGCGCCGGATCCGGTGGCTGCGGGACCTGCTGTTGTTCAAGGCCGACTACATGTCGCACCGCACCAAGCGCCGCAGGTACCGCTCCTACCTTGCGTCCCATTTCTTCAGCTTCAGCTACCTCCAGCGGACGATCCAGCGGCTGTACCGCAGCGGCGAGGCCGATGCGGACGCGGGTTACCTGGTGAACTTCGCCAGCTCGTACCCTGTCGACCGCGAGAAGGTGAAGGCCGCCGACTACGGCGCGCCGGTGCGGGTGCCGTTCGAGGGCCACCTGCTCCCGGTCCCCGCGAACTGGGACGTCGTGCTGCGCACCACGTACGGCGCCTACATGCAACTGCCGCCGATCCCCGAGCGCGTGCCGCGGCACCGGCCGCGGTGGCGCGACCCGTCCCAGCCCTGAGGGGTACTACCGGGCTCGCAGCGCCCTGCGCAGGCCTGCCGGCACGAACCGACCCAGCCGGCCGGTCGTGGTGATCACAGGGCTCTTCGTGGCCGCCGGCTTCTTCGTCGGCTGCTGGGCTGCCACCCGCTGCCGGTAGCGCGCTATCGACTCCTTCACCGCAGCGGCGACCTCGGCGTCCCCCACCTGCTTGGCCAGCCGGTAGTTGTCCCGCGCGAAGAGCTCCCTTGTCAGGCGCATCTCACGCACCCGGTCGAGGGTGAAGGTGTCGGGGAAGGTCTCGAACAGGTGCAGCGTCCCGGCGAGCTTGAGGGTCACCATGGTGCGCAGGCACTTCTCGCACAGCCCGCAGTTGTAGGCGCCGGTCTTCTGCCAGCAGACCCGCAGGTGGCGCTGTGCCACGGGGTCGTGGGCGAGGTGCAGGATCTTCTCCGCCCGGCTGGCGTCGGCGCCGTCGTGCACCAACTGCAGGTACTCGGTGGAACGCAGCCGGTCAGTGAGCGGGTGGGTGCCCCACGGGTGCAGGTCGGTGTAGGTGTACGAGGCGGGAATGAGCAGGGTGTCCCCGCGGGAGTGGAGCAGCAACCCTGCGGCGGCGAGCGCCACGCCGTGGGTGACCGGCCCCCAGTACGCCCGCTGATTGGTGAACCGCCGCAGATTGGTCGACATCGTCACCAGCGGCTTGCCGAGCGACGCGGCTGACGCCTCGACATGGCTGAGCGCCTCGGCGAAGAAGGTCGTGTTGCTCAACGGGATGTCGAAGCCGTGGACGAAGACGAGGGTGCCGACCCGGTCGGGCTGGGCCAGCGCGGTGTAGAACGAGTCGGCCCCGCCGGAGAAGAACGAGATGGTCCCCTGGGTGGCGCCCGGAGCGGCGGTGGGGCCGGAGCGCGGGTTCACGTCGAGCGCCACGGTCTTCAGCCTGCGCGGGTGCCAGCAGGTGAGGATGCCCTGCAGTTCGGCGCTGCCGGCGAGCAGCCTGGCCGACACGGGACCGTCCATCTGAAGGCGCTGGCCTGAGGCCATCGCCAGCAGCAGCCCGAGGACGAAGCAGGCATCCGTCGCCGCCTCGGCGCTGACGTTGACCGTGCCGGGAAGCCAGAACCAGAGCCGGTCAGAGACCTTCTCGTCTGGCCAGTCGACCTCGACCTGGGCCGACA
>JAEYNS010000205.1 GCA_023412435.1 Actinomycetes bacterium
TGGGCTCCATCTTGCCCGCCGCCCGACGGTCGCGGACCGGTCACCGCTCGCCATCGGTAGGGTGTCGGCATGGCGGTCGGGGCGGTGCGCGAGCCGGGGACGTTGCTCGACGCCTACCGCCACCATCCCGCCCGCGCGGCCTTCGACGAGGTGGTGGACGCGGCCGGCGTCCGTCCCCACCAGGGGGAGTTGGCTGCCGCGATCGAGGCCCACGGCCTGCCCGGACTGCTCGCGGCCCGCTCCGAGGCGCGTGGGTTCGTGCTCGACGAAGGGGTGGTGTACGGCTCCCCCGACCAGCGCACCAGCCGGCTGTGGAGCGTCGACCCGCTGCCGGTGGTGCTGGCCACCCGGGAATGGGAGCAGCTGCAGGCCGGCCTCGACCAGCGCGCCCGGCTGCTCGACCTGCTGCTGGCCGACCTGTACGGCGAGCGCACCCTGGTGCGGCGCCGCATCCTTCCGGCCGCCGCTGTGCTGGGCCACCCCGGCTTCGCCAGGCAGGCCGACCGGGTGGCGGCCCCGACCGGCCGTCGGCTGATGCTGGCCAGCACCGACCTCGGCCGCGACGCGTCCGGTGGCTGGCGGGTGATCTCTGACCGCACCGAGGCGCCGTACGGCACCGGGTACGCGATGGTGACCCGCCGGATCGTCAGCCGCGTGATGGCCGGGTTGCACCGGACCAGCGACCTGGCCCGGCTGCGCGGCTTCTTCCACACCATGACCTCGGCGTTGATGGACGCCGCCCCCCGCCAGGTGGAGACCCCGCGGGTGGTGGTGCTCTCCCCCGGCCCCGGCAGCGAGACCGCGTTCGACACCAGCTTCCTGTCCACCATGCTCGGCTTCCCGGTCGCCGAGGCGGACGACCTGCTCACCTCCCATGGCAGGGTGTGGCTGCGGGCAGGCGACCGGCTCGAGCCGGTGGATGTCGTGGTCCGCAGGGTGAGCGGTCCGCTCAGCGACCCACTGGAGTTCCGCGGCGACTCCCAGGTCGGAATCCCGGGGCTGATCGAGGCGGCCCGCAACGGCCGGGTGGCTGTGGTCAACCCCGTGGGCTCGGGGGTGCTGGACAACCCCGCCCTGCTGGCCTACCTCGAGCAGGTGTCCGAGGCGGTCCTGGGCCAGCCGCTGCGACTCAGCTCGCCGCAGACCTGGTGGTGCGGCGAGCCCGCCTCGCTCTCCCATGTGCTGGCCAACCTCGACCATCTCGTGGTCAAGCCGGTGGCGCGCGGGCACGCGTCCGTCGTCTATGGCTGGGAACTGACCACCGACGCCCGCGCCGCGTTGGCCGACCGGCTGCGTGCCGAGCCGTGGCTGTGGTGCGGCCAGGAGCCGCTGACGCTGTCCACCGCCCCGGTGGTGACCCCGGGCGGGCTGGAGCCCCGACGCTTCGTGCTGCGGGCCTTCGGGGTGGCGGCGAGCGAGGGGTACGAGTTCCTCCCCGGCGGGCTGGGACGGGTCACCGGCAGCACCCGGGAGCGGACCGTCGCCGGCCGCACCGGGGTGGCCAAGGACGTCTGGGTGCCGGCCGCCGCCGTCCGTCCCGCGGTGGAGCCGGACCGGTTGCGGCCACGGCTGGTGGCTCCGGCGCCGGCCAGGGTGCCGCCGCGGGTGGCGGGCACCCTTGTCACCATCGGGCGCTACGCCGAGCGGGCGGAGGCCACCGCACGGCTGCTCAGGATCGCCGCCGACCTCGCCGAGGACCACGCGAGCCGGCGGGCCAGTCCCGGCGCCGCGGCGATGCGGGTGCTGCTCACCGCCGCCGAGCAGCTGACCGGTGTCGCGCGGGCCGCAGCCGAGCCTGAGGTGGAGTACCTGCGCCGGGCGGCGCTCGACCCCGCGCTGCCCGGCGGGGTGGCGGCGAGCGTCGGCGTCCTGATCGAGGGCACCCAGCACGTCCGCGACCTGATGAGCCTCGACACCTGGAGCGTGTTCGGCCGGCTGGAACTGACCCTTGCCGCCGAGTCTGACGGCGACCACCCGGTGCAGGCCCTGCTGGACGATGTGCTCGAGTCGCTGCTGGCCTACGCCGGGATCCTCTCCCAGAGCATGGTGCGCGACTCGTCGTGGGCCTTCCTCGACGCCGGCGGGCGGCTCGAGCGCGCCCGGCGCACCGTCGACCTGTTGGGAGCGACGATGCTGTCCGGCCAGCCCGCCGTCGTGACGGAGTTGGTGGCCGATGCGGTGCTGCGGGTGTGCGAGAGCGTCATCACCCACCGCCGCAGGGCCGCCGCCGGGACCGGCCCCGCGGAGGCGTCCGCGTCGGTCTTCGCGCTGCTGCTGCAGGACGAGTCCAACCCGCGTTCGGTGGCGCACCAGCTCGCCGCGCTGGCCGCTGACCTGCGCCTGGTGGGCGACGACGCGCTGGCCACCCAGGCCAACGAGCTGCGGGCCCGGCTCGCCGCGCCGATCGCCGACCCGGCCCAGTGGCTGGCGGGCCTCACCACCGAGCTGGCAAGCCTGGACGCCCGGATCGCCGCGCGCCACTTCGTCCGGCAGGCCACCCGGCACTCGGCGGAGAGCCTGCAGATCTCGTGGCGGCAGGACGACCGGTGAGCGGCGAGTTCGGCGTCCGGCGCTACCTGGTCGAGCACACCACCCGGTACTCCTACGACGCCACTGTCGAGGCGGTCTACAACCGTGGGCTGCTGCGACCCCGCGACACCGAGTGGCAGCTGGTCCTGGCCAGCGAACTGGACGTCACCCCCGAGCCCGATCAGGTCTCGGAGCACCTGGACTACTTCGGCAACCACTCCACCTATCTGGAGAGCCGGGAGCCCCACACCGACTTCGAGGTGGTCTGCCGCAGCCGGGTGGAGGTCGACTGGCCCGTCCCTGACCTGAACGGGCTGAACCAGCACACCGTGGCGCAGGCCGCCCGGGAACTGGCCGACCAGACCGACCCTGTGCTGTTGGCGGACTTCACGCTGCCCTCGCCGCTGGTGGCGGTGGACGACGCCGTCCGCGGGTTCGCCGCCGACCTGCTGCCCCCCGGCCGCCCGCTGGGTGACGCGCTGGCCGCGCTCTCCGCCGCGATCCACGACGGGTTCCAGTACGACAACGACGCCACCTCGGTGGTGACCACCCTCGACGAACTGCTCGCCCTGCGCGCCGGGGTGTGCCAGGACTTCGCGCACCTCGCGGTCGGCTGCCTGCGGGCCGCGGGGCTGCCCGCCCGCTACGTCAGCGGCTACCTCGAGACCACGCCGCCGCCGGGGGCCGCCAAGCTGCAGGGCGCGGACGCCACCCACGCCTGGGTGTCGGTGCTCACCCCGGTGCTGGGCTGGATCGACATCGACCCGACCAACGCCCAGTTCGCCGACTCCCGCTACATCGTCACGGCCTGGGGCAGGGACTTCACCGATGTGTCGCCGCTGCGCGGCGTGGTCTACACCGAGGCAGCCTCATCCGGCCCCACCGTGGCGGTGGACGTCACCCCACTGGACTGATCAGGAGTCGTCGCGGCCGACCAGCAGGTCGTGGTATTCGGGGTGGCGACGGCTCCAGGCGGTGACGAAGGGGCAGACCGTCCGGATCCGCCACTCGCCCGCCTCCCGGACGTGGTCGAAGGCGTACCGGACGAGCCGGCCGGCCACCCCCAGGTGACGCTGCTCCGGCTGGACGAAGGTGTGGTCGAAGGAGGCGATGTCGCCGCGCAGGGTGTACACGGCCTCCCCGATCAGCCGGCCGTCCAGCCACGCCTCGAAGCTCTGCTCCTCCGGG
>JAEYNS010000211.1 GCA_023412435.1 Actinomycetes bacterium
GTGTCAGGGAAGCGCGCTACCACTGCGCCAGCCGCCCGAGGTGGAGACGGGATTTGAACCCGTGTACACGGATTTGCAGTCCGTTGCCTCGCCTCTCGGCCACTCCACCGGCAAGAGCCGGTCTCGCCTCGATTGTGAGACCTTCTCCGAGCGGACGACGGGATTCGAACCCGCGACCCTCACCTTGGCAAGGTGATGCTCTACCAACTGAGCCACGTCCGCGTGCCTGGCCCGGGGCTTCCCGTTTCAGGCGCGACGACAACCATACCTAGGACGATTCCGCGCTGCAAACCGAGCCGCGACGGGGCGCCGAGGCCCTGTTGACCCGATATGACGAGCGGCCTCCACTCCGCTATGGTTGTCCATCGCGGGCGATTGGCGCAGTGGTAGCGCGCTTCGTTCACACCGAAGAGGTCACTGGTTCGAACCCAGTATCGCCCACCGCAGATCCCGCTCCGGGATCGCCATGACACCCTCCACAGCTGCTCCAGCCGGGCCCGAGGTCTGTCCTCAGGACGCCTTTCTGGACACGCGTCGCACCCCGAGCCAGATCAGGACGAGGCACGCCAGCAGCCCGCCGACGGCCGGAGCAACCACCGCCAACCCGGCATCCCCGGCCTCGAAGACACTCCAGGTGACCTTCAGGACGGCGATCAGGACGATCACGCTCAGCCCTACCAGCAGATTGCGGCGCCACAGCGCGGCGGCGAGCGCACCGAGGGTGAGCGGGACGAGGGCACTGAGCACCACCTTCGCCGCCGTCCAGGGCCCGGTCAGGTACTCGATCTCCATCCGGAGGAAGTCCACGACCATGGGGTCCGGCTCCGCCGGCGCAGGGAACCAGAACATGCTGGTCGCCAACAGGAACAGGGTGGCGAAGATGCCGGTCAGGCTCCGGCGGTAGGCGAACAGCCCGAACGGGATCAGGAACAGCGGGCGGACGTACCAGCTGGCGATGTTGTGATGCCGGGCGAACGCCCACGCCAGGAACTCGGGGCTCGTCGCCATCGCGACGATCAGCCCGACCGTCAGGAGCGCGAACACCGCCGCCAGGAGGAGGTCGCGTTGCCGGTGAGGCGCGCGTGCGCGCACAGCCTCAGACATCGCTGGCCTCCTGGAAACGGGCGTCGGCAAGCAATCCGTCGGTGTACAACTCGAGGACGGCCCGCCCGAGCCGCTCGTACGCGGCCGGTTCGGTCAGGTCGTGGGCGCCCAGGTGGCGGGCGAGCTGTCGGGCGAAGACGACCGTGGAGAGCGAGTGTTCCACCAGCAGCGCCGTGCGAGCCGCGGGATCGGCAGACCGCGTGAACGCGCCCGTGCCGTCGCCGGCGTCGAGCAGGGACGCGGTGTGCTCCACCAGCGCGTCGAACCACTGGTCAGCCAGCGCCCCGCCGTCGTTGACCGCCCGGGACAGATAGGACAGCTGGGCGGCGACCTCCGGGTGCTCGGAGAGGTAGCCCGCCAGCCGGGGTCCGTACCCGCCCGCGATCATGGCGAGCTTCTCCCCCGCGGCAGTCGCCAGCACATGGCGGTCGCACGCCTCCCGCAGGGCCTGCTTGGTTCCGAAGTGGTGGATCACGAGTCCCGCCGACACCCCCGCCTCAGCGGCTATCGACCGGACGGTCGCGCGCTCGAACCCGTCTCGCGCGAAGACTTCGATGGCGGCGTCCCGGATCCGTGCGGGCGCCGTCCGATCATCTGCTGAACGCATGTTCAGTATGCTACACGCGTGTTCAACGGTCCGCCACGTCGGCCCCCTGCGCTCGCCCGGAGACCGGCCTGAGGGCGGGTGTGCGATACTGGACGCAGGTCGCGGCCGTCGCGACCCCGCATCGCACCACACCCGCGCCGCGCCGGTACCCCCGTTGCTGCAGCCGGACTGGACCGTGGTGACCCGCACTCCCGAGAGCAGATCTCCCTTGTCGTCTGACCTGACCATGCCGTCCTTCGCCAGCCTCGGCGTCCCCGGCATCCTCGCCGCCTCCCTCGCCGAACGGGCGATCACCTCGCCGTTCCCGATCCAGAGCGCCACCCTTCCCGACACCCTCACAGGCCGGGACGTCCTCGGCCGGGGCCGCACCGGCTCCGGCAAGACCCTCGCCTTCGCCCTCCCGCTGGTGGCCCGGCTGGCCGGGCTCGTCGAGGACAGCCGCCACGTCGCTGCCCGCACCCGGCCTGGACACCCCCGCGGCCTCGTCCTCGCCCCCACCCGCGAGTTGGCCAACCAGATCCACCAGACCATCGCCCCCCTGGCCGCAGCCGCCGGGCTGACCGCCACCACAATCTTCGGCGGGGTGAACCAGCGGCCACAGGTGCAGCAGCTGCGCCGCGGCGTCGACATCGTCGTCGCCACCCCCGGCCGGCTCGAGGACTTGATGGCGCAGGGCGAGGCCCACCTGGCCGCGGTCGCAATCACGGTGATCGACGAAGCCGACCACATGGCCGACCTCGGCTTCCTGCCGGTGGTGACCCGCATCCTTGCGGCGACCCCGGCCACCGGCCAGCGCATGCTGTTCTCGGCGACCCTCGACAACGGTGTGGACAAGCTGGTCCAGCGCTTCCTCTCCAACCCCGTGCAGCACAGCGTGGATACGGCGCAGTCTCCGGTCGCCGCGATGACACACCACGTCTTCCTCGTGCCCGACGCCGCCGGCAAGCGCGAGATCGTCCGCGAGCTCGCCAGCGGCACCACCCGCCGGCTGCTGTTCACCCGCACCAAGCACCAGGCGCGCAAGCTCGCCCGGGAACTCACCGCGGGCGGCATCCCTGCCGTCGAACTGCACGGCAACCTCTCCCAGAACGCGCGGGAGCGCGGGCTCAGGGCCTTCGCCAGCGGCGAGGTGCGCGTGATGGTGGCGACCGACATCGCCGCCCGCGGCATCCACGTCGACGATGTCGACCTCGTGGTGCACGTTGATCCGCCGGCCGAGCACAAGGCCTACCTGCACCGCTCCGGACGGACGGCACGCGCCGGCCAGTCCGGTGACGTCGCGACCCTGGTCCTCCCCGAGCAGCGCAAGGACTTCCATGCCCTCGCGCGCGCCGCCCGGATCTCCGTCCAGCCCGCGCCGGTTCGGCCGGGGGACGCCGCGCTGCTCGCTCTGGTCGGGAGCGCCGCGGACCGGGTCGACCCCGCCACGGCACCGTCGGCTGCCGCAACCCGACCCGAGCCTGCGGGGCGCACCCGCAC
>JAEYNS010000115.1 GCA_023412435.1 Actinomycetes bacterium
GCCCACCCAGCCTGGTCACCCCGACCGCCGTCACGCCGACCAGGTAGCCGACCGCGCCCAGGTGGGCCAGCCCGGCCAGCTTCGCGTCGGTGCGCACCACGCCGAGGGCCTGCAGCAGCCCGGCGAACAGGCTCGCCGCCACCACCACGGCCACGACCGGCGGCGGCAGGTAGCGCCAGGGGGTGGTGCGCTGCCGGCGCACCAGGTGTCCGCGCCACACCCCGGTGGCGTACATCTGCCTGCGCAGCGCCGCAAGGCTGGCCCGCGGCCAGTAGGTGACCTTGAGCCGGGGGGTGAACAGCACGAGGTAGCCGGCGGCCCGGATCCGGTGGTTGAGCTCCCAGTCCTCGGCGCGGCGCAACCCCTCGTCGAACAGCCCGACCTCGAAGAGCACCTCGCGCCGGAACACGCCGAGATAGGCGGAGTCGGCGGGCCGCTCCTCGTCGCCGTGGTGGTAGACCCCGCCGCCGAGGCCGAACGGACTGTTGTACGCCCTCGCGATCGCGCTCTGCACCGGGCTCTCGCCGCGGGCCAGCATCACCCCACCGAGGTTCGCGCACCCGGTGCGGCGCAGGATCTCGACAGCGGCGGCGGTGTAGCCCTCCGGCAACTCGGCGTGGGCATCGACCCTGATCACGACCGGGAACCTGGTGGCCCGGATCGCGGCGTTGATGCCCTTGGGTATGTCGTTGGCAGGGTTGCTGACCAGCCGGACGCGTGGGTCGCCGGCTGCCAGCCGGGCAGCTATCGCGTCGGTGTCGTCGGTGGAGGCGCCGAGGGCGAGGACGAGTTCGGACTCGCCCTCGTACTCCTGGGCGAGGATCGCCGAGACCGCGCGCTCCAGGTGCCCCGCCTCGTTCAGCACCGGCATCACATAAGAGACCGCCACCCGTTCGGGCAGCGGCGCAAGCTCTCGGGACGGCAGGGTCACGCCGTCATTCTGGCATGGCGGGACGGGGCGCGGGCCGCGGCCGGTTCCACCACAGCGACAGGCCGACGCCGGACCCGGCCAACAGCAGGCCGGCCAACGCGAACCAGACCGTCACCTCCTGCTGGCGGGTCTGGAGTTCCATGGCGCGCGGCAGGTCGAGCAGCACCTTGGTGAGTTGCGGCGCGTCCACCGCGCGGTAGTAGGCGCCGCCGGTGAGGTCGGCGACCTCGACGAGGGTCTCCTCCTCGATCTCCTGGTTCCAGCCGCGGCCGAACCCCCCGGAGGGGTCCACCTGCCCCGGACTGCACACCAGCGGTGCGGGCTGGTCGGTGCCGAAGCCGATCGTGAAGACCCGGATCCCCCGTGCGGCGGCCAGTTCGGCGGCCTCCGCCGGCGGCACGCCCCGGTTGTTGGCCCCGTCGGTGAGTACCACGATGACGTCCGGCTGGCGTTCCGGCTCGGCACCGGCCGGCAGTTCGACCCCGGTGGGGGCGACCCGCGTGTTGGTCTCGGCGATCGCGTCGATGGACAGCAGGATCGCCATCCCGATCGCCGTGCCGCGCCAGGTCTGAAGCCGGTCGATGGCTCCGGTCAGCCGTCCGGTGTCCTTGGTGGGCGGGACCAGCAGGCCCGCGAAGCCCGCGAAGGCGACCAGCCCGACCTTGCCGCGCTGCTCGGTGACGAAGGTCTTGGCCGCCTCCTGCGCCACGACCAGTCGGTTCGGCTGGACGTCGGTGGTGCACATCGACCCGGACACGTCGATCGCCAGCATGATCGCCGAGGACTCCACCGGCACCGCCAGCGCGGCGTGCGGCCGGGCAGCCGCCAGGCCGGCCAACGCGAGGCCGCCGGCGAACAACCCGACGGCGAGCCGGCGCCGCCACAGGGAGCGACCGGGAAGGGCCGCCCTGATCAGGGCCACCGAGGGCAGCCGGACGGCGGCCCGCTTCCTGCTGCGGCGGGTCCACCACCACCACGCCGCGAGCAGCGGTCCCGCCAGCAGCGCCGACAGCGCCCACGGCCACGCGAGGGTCATCACAGCACCCTCCCCGTCCGCGCCACCATGACGGCTCCGCCCGCGGTGAGCAGCAGCACCGCCAGCCCGGCCCCGATCCCCGTCAGCTCGATCTGCTCGTCCACCAGCCGGAACCGGGATCCGACCGCCTCCACGGTGGTGACGACGCCGTCCTCACCACCGTGCCGGTAGCCGCCGCCGGTGGCCTGGGCGAGCGTGCGCAGGGGAACCTCCTCCAGCCGGGTAGCGACCCGATACCCGTCGACCTCGATGACGGCCCCGGCCCTGGTGCCGATCCCGAGGGCCTCGATCCGCACCCCCGCCGCCGCGGCGAGGTCAGCGGCAGCGAGCGGGTCCGGGCCGCCGGTCTGCTCTCCGTCCGAGATCACGACGATGCTGGCCGACTCCCACCGGCCGAGGTCGGGCGGCGGCGCGCCCTGGCGGGGCAGGGCGACCTGGTGCCCCGTGATCACGGACAGCGCAGCGAGCACGCCCTCGCCCAGCGAGGTGCCACCGCCTGCCGCCAGCCGAGCGACCGCCGCCGACGCCTCGTCGCGGTCGGCGGTCGGCTGCAGGGCAGTCAACGCACCGTCGCCGAAGCTGACGATGCCGACGTCGATGTTCGGCCCCTGGGCGGCGATGATCTCCTCCGCCGCCAGCCGTGCCGCGCCGAGCCGGCTGGGCCTGACGTCGTCGGCGAGCATGGAGCTGGAGACGTCCATCACCAGGACGAGGGTGCTCGACAGCCGGGGAACGCCGATCGTGCCGACCGGACGGGCCAGGGTCGCGACCAGCACCACGATGCCCGCGCCGAGCAGCAGATGGGCGAGGTGCCGCCGGCGGCCCGGGGCGGCGCCGGCCAGTCCCGCCTCGGCGAGGGTCCTGCTGCGGCGCCGGTCGATGGCGAGGTAGCCGGCCACGCCCGCCCCGGCGACCGCGACGGCGGCCACCAGGAACCAGGGCGCGAGGATGGTCACCGGCGCCGCCTCGCCGAATCCCGAACCAGCCGGAGCAGCACCTCGACCAGGTCGTCGCGGGTGCTCATCACGTGGTAGCGCACCCCTGCTGCCCGCATCGCGCCGTCCACCTCCGCCTGCCAGGCCCCGACCTCGCCGCGCAGCCGCGCGCCAAACCCGGGATCGGACGCGTCCAGGTAGAGCTGCTCGCCGGTCTCGGCGTCCTCGACGATCACGGGGCCGATCCGCGGCAGGTCGTGCTCGACAGGGTCTGCCACCCGCACCACCACCACCTCGTGGCGGTGGTTCAGCCGGGTCAATTGCCGGGCCCAGGCCAGGTCGCCGACGAAGTCGGAGACCACGATGACCAGCCCGCGCCGGCGAGCCACCGACGCCACCAGCGCGAGCATCGCGGCCAGGTCGGTGGTCGTTCCTGTCCCGGCCTGACGGGCGGGGGCGGTCAGGGCCGCGGCCAGCCGCAGCGCGTGGCGGCGTCCGTGGCCCGGCGGGATCACCTCGTGGGACTCGCCGTCGTACAGGACGGCGCCGACCCGGTTGCCGGTGCGTCCGAGCAGCCGGGCGAGGCTCACGGAGAGTTCCCCGGCGGCGGTGTCCTTGCCCATGCCGGTCGGCCCGAACCGCATCGAGGCCGAGCGGTCGAGCGCGAGCCAGGCCGTCACCTCCCTGTCCTCGGTGAACAGCCGGACGTAGGGGGCGTCGAGCCGCGCGGTGACGTTCCAGTCGATGTGGCGGACGTCGTCGCCGGGGAGGTAGGGCCGCATGCCCGCCAGGTCGACCCCGTAGCCGCGATGGACGGTGCGGTGAGCGCCGTGCAGCAGCCCGTCCAGCGGCCGGAGCACCTGCCACTCCAGTCGCCGTAACAGGCGGTCCGGCGCCGCCACGCCTCAGCCCGCCCTGGCCGGCAGGTCGGGCGGCGGAACCGCCGCCATCACCTGGGCCACCACCTCGTCGGCGGTGAGCTCGTCCGACAAGGCCTCGTAGGAGAGCACCACCCGGTGGCGGAAGACGTCCAGCACGAGGTCGCCGAGGTCGGCGGGGACCGCGTAGTCGCGTCCCCGCAGCAGCGCCAGCGCCCTGGCCGAGAGCACGAGGTTGATCGAGGCCCGGGGGCTGGCACCGTAGGTGACGTAGCGGGTCAGCCTGCCCAGCCCGACATCCTCGGGTCTGCGGGTGGCGGCCGCGAGCCGAACCGCGTACTCCACCAGCGCCGGGTCGACGTAGACGGCGTCGGCCCGGCTCTGCAGGGAGAGCAGGTCCTCGGGCTGCAGCACTGCGACCGGCGGCTTCGGGCGGTGCAGCGCCCTGTCCACCACCACGTACTCCTCGGTGGGTGAGGGGTAGTCGACCAGCACTTTGAGCATGAACCTGTCGAGCTGGGCCTCCGGCAGCGGGTAGGTGCCCTCGGCTTCGATCGGATTCTGGGTGGCCATCACGAGGAAGGGCTCGGGCACCCGGTGGGTCTGGCGTCCGATCGTCACCTGGTGCTCCTGCATCACCTCGAGCAGCGCACTCTGCACCTTGGCAGGGGCGCGGTTGATCTCGTCGGCGAGCAGCAGGTTGGTGAAGACGGGGCCGAGCGAGACCTGGAACTCACCCGTGGGCTGGTGGTAGACCCGGGTGCCGACCAGGTCGGCGGGCACCAGGTCAGGGGTGAACTGGATCCGGTGGAACTGGCCGCCGATCGACGCCGCGAGGGTCTTGACCGCCAGCGTCTTCGCCAACCCCGGCACCCCCTCCACCAGGACGTGGCCGCGTGCGATCAGCGCCACCACGAGCCGCTCCAGCAGAAGGTCCTGCCCCACGATGGTCTTCTTCACCTCGTAGAGCACCTGCTCCAGCGGGCCGGTCGGCACTGCAAGGTTGCGGGGTGCTGTCTGGGTCATCCGTGCCTCCGATGGCTGGGTCATTTCTGCGGCCCCCCCGGGCCGCCAAGGGCTGCCCCGATCGGGACGGCGAGGCCGATCCCGATGAACGTCCGGTCCCCCGTCGGGTTCACCACGGCGACGACGATGCCCACGGTGGCCCCGCTGTCGTCGACCAGCGGGCCGCCGGAGCTTCCCGGGTTGACTGCGGCGTCGAACTGGATGAGCCCCTCGAGCGAGCCGCCGCCCGGTGCGGGCGCGGTGCGGTCGAGCCCCGACACCACACCGGTGGTGACACTGGCGGTGAGGCCGAGCGGGTGGCCGAGCGCGATGACGTCGGCGCCGACAGCCAGGGCCTGGGAGGTGCCGAGCACCGCGGGCACCACCACGGCGGGCAGCTCAGCCGGTACGAGGGTGGCGATGTCGAGGCCGGGATCCGCCTCCACCACGGCGGCGTCGGTGGTGGTGCCGTCGGCGAAGGTCACCCGGATCGCCCCGGCACCGGCCACGACGTGCCAGGCGGTGAGGATGGCGGCATGGTCGGAGATGACCAGTCCGGTGCCGTCCGGCTCGGTGGCATCGGCCGGGGCGTCGGCCACCGAAATCGCGACCAGCGAGGGGGAGAGGAGGGCTGCCACCTCGGTCGGGGCGAGCGGGGTGGGAGTCGGCGGGCCGGCGGGCGAGGGTGACGGCTCAGGCTGCGACTGGGCGGTCCAGCGACCGGCCAGCCAGGCCGCCACGACGAGGACGGCGACCGCGACCACGCCGCCGACCAGCCAGACCGGACGCCACAGCGCTGCCCGGCCCGCAGCCGTTGGGCCCTGCATGGACGAAGCGTAGGCGGAGCGGGAGCGGTTTCAACCGGCTCGGCGACTGCAATTGTGGGCAGCGGGCTGGACGTTGGTGCGCCACCGCCCCTCGGACCGGTTCGCCGAGGGGCACCCGCAGGCGGCGAGGGCCACCCGCCAGGGGCGGCCCTCGGTGGCTGGGGTGGCC
>JAEYNS010000298.1 GCA_023412435.1 Actinomycetes bacterium
GGCCCGCACCCTCCGCGACCGTGACCCCAACCTGGCAGCGCAGTTCGCGGGGATCGCCGGCGACCTGGCCAGAACCACCGAGGCGGTCTCCATGGTGCTGGACGCGACCGCCGTCGACGCCCCGCTGCGGTGGCTGGGACGCGGCTCCGCCGTGGTCGCCGTGAGCCCGGACGGCGAGCTGGTCGCCAGGGCCGACGGAATCGGCCAGGTGACCTTGTGGCGGGGGGACGCACTGCTGCGCAATCCGGGCAGCGCGTTCCGCGCCGACCCTGCCGGCGGCTCGCTGTTCGCCCTCGCGATCACCGGGCGCGGCGGCAGACAACTGCTCGCCGTCGGCGGGATCGGCTCCCGCTCGGTGTGGGACGTGACCGGCGAACCCGAGCTGGTCGCCGACCTGGGCGGGGAGGGCCACACCACGTACGCTGCGGCGTTCAGTCCCGATGGGAACCTGCTGGCACTGGGCGACGAGACCGGTGAGATCCAGCTGCTGGACCTCACCGGGGGCGTCCCTCGCCCGACCACGTCGCTGAAACTGGATGCGGTGCCCGGCGGCACCGCGCCCGCGGTCAAGGCAGTGGCCCTCGACGCCGCGACCCTCTACGTCGCCGGAGCTCCCGGCACCGTCGCCCGTTGGGACCTCACCGGTCGGGAGCCGGCCCGGATCGATGACCTCACCTACACCTTCAAGGACCAGACCCCGATCGCGCAGACCCTGGCGGTCAGTGCCGACGGCAGGGTCCTGGCCGGTCTGGCCGGTTCCGGCGTGGTGCGGTGGCGGATCCAGGGGGGCCTCGCCACGCCACAGGAGCCGATCACCGGCTTCGACAGCTGGATCAACGACGTCTCCTTCTCCTCCGACGGCTCCCGGTTCGTCGTCGGCAGTTCCGACCAGTCGGCGCGTGTCTTCGATGCGGCCAGCGGTGCCGAGCTCCGGCGTCTCGACGGCCCGGCCATCGTGACCGGGGTGGACTTCGCGGGTTCCCGGGTGGTCAGCGCTGACACCGAAGGAGCGCTTCGAGTCTGGCCCGAGGCCGGGCCGGCGTTGCGGGCCGGTGGTGAACCGGTCTACAACCTGGCCACCGATGCTGCGGGCTCGTGGCTGGCCGGTGGCACGCCGTCGTCGGGGATCCAGCTCTGGCGGCTGGCAGGGGGCGTCCGGCAGCTGGCCTCGCCGGTACCACCGCCGCTGCCTGACGCCGACCACCAGATCGGCGCCGTCGGAGTCGACCCGGCGGGCGGCTTCGTGGTGGGCGGCTCCGCCAAGGGGCACGTCCTCAGCTGGCCGCTCGGCGAGGCCGGCGCGGGCGCGGGCTCGGCGGTGCGAGTGAGCAAGGGCTACATCGCGCAGACCGCGGTCGCCCCGAGCGGGCGACTGGTGGCGGCACCCGAGTTCCAGGGTGACTACACGTTCCTGTTGCACGCCGACGAGGCGGGTGGGTTGTCCCTCGCGGGCCGGATCGAGACACCGGTGCCGCAGCTGGTCTGGTTCAGTCCCGACAGCCGGTTGCTGGCTGCCGCGCTCGCCGCGAACCGGGTGGAGATCTGGTCGGTGGCCGACCCGGCGAAGCCGACTCTGGTCGCGGCGCTGGAGACGGCGTCGGTGCCGAGCACCCTCGTGTTCGCCCCGACCAGTCCGCTCCTCGCGGTGGGCCTGAACTCCGGTGCGGTGCAGGTCTGGGACCTGCGGAACCCGTCGACCCCGGTGCTCGTACGGCAGTTCGGGGATCCGCACTCGAGCATGTACTCCCTCGCCTTCCGGGCTGACGAGCAGTTGCTGATCGGGACGAGCGGCGACGACCGGATCTGGGGCTGGGACCTCGCCGGCGACTCGGGCACTGCGCTGTTCTCCCTCGACGGTGCCCTCGGCCGGCCG
Organism: Actinomycetes bacterium; assembly: GCA_023412435.1. Classification (GTDB taxonomy): domain Bacteria; phylum Actinomycetota; class Actinomycetes; order Propionibacteriales; family Propionibacteriaceae; genus Propionicimonas. The sequence continues at coordinate 1,874 of JAEYNS010000298.1, forward strand.
TGGGACGCCCGGTTCGTCGAGGCCGGGCGGCGGTTCGCGGTGTCCGGCAGCGATGGCCAGGTCCGGCTGTGGGCAGCGGACCCGGCCCTCGCCATGGCCGGTATCTGCGCCAACCGTGGGACGGCGATCACGGCGGGGGAGTGGGAACGCTACCTGCCGGGAGTTGACCCCCGGGACCCCTGCTGAGGGCAGCGGACCTGCGCGCCCCGGCGTGGCGCCGCTGCACTCAGCGCGGGGTGGCCGTGACCGGCGCCTCGACGGGATCCTCTGACGCGGGGTACCCGAAGCCCTGCGCCGGCGGACGGATCCTGACCTGCTCGAAGGCGGCCCACATCGACGAGGTGGTGTTGCCCTCCACCGACAATGACAGCTGGAGGTCCGGGAGCCACATCGTGACCACCACCCGCTTGACGCCGCCAGGGCCCTTGACGGTGTCCTTGTCCGTCTTGGCCCAGCCGTCGACCGGTTCGCCGCCGATCAGCAGGTCGTAGGTCTCCAGCGTCGTCTTGGCATTGAACTTCCTGGAGTAGTGGGTGGTGGCGTCGGTCGGGATCTCCCAGTAGCGGTAGCGGATGAGCGCGTCACCCAGTTCGCACTCCCACATCACAGTGATGCCGGTGTAGTCGGAGCGCCCGGTGGAGTCGACCTCCTCGCACGAGGGGTGGCTCTCGATCGAGGGGTACACGTACTCCAGATACACCCAGTAGGCGTCCTTCCCCGAAGGGGGCTGGCAGTCGTCCAGCGACCCCGCCGCATTCCCGTCCCAGCAGACGACGCCTGTCGGAGCGGAGGTCGCCGGCTCGTTTGTGGCCGTCTGGCTGGGGGTTGCGGCCGGTTCGGTGGCAGGTGCACCGGACGGCGGTGACGTCCCGGTGCGGGGAGCGGAGGCGAAGCCGGGGATCAGGCCGGTGGCGAGGGCTGCGCCGATCCCACCGCCCACGAGCACCACCGCGGCGACGACCACGGCCACCACGGGCCCGACCCCGCGGCGCGGTGGGGCGACCTGGACCGGAGGCTTGGCCGCCGAAGCGGGAGCCTGCCAGGGACCTGCGGCCGCCCCGGGGTGAGGCGTGTTCTCCCCTGATCGAGGCTGGGGGCGCGGCTGCGGTGCCTCGGCCCGCTGCGCCAGCTGCGCGTCGACCGCGGGGTCGTGCAGGTCACGCAGCCAGCCGAGGATGGCCTCATCGGCGCTGGGGTAGGCGGCGACCATCGGTCGCAGCTCAGGGAACCTCGTGACTATCTCGCGCAGGTCCGCCAGGGTTGCGGATCGGGCGGCGAGGGCGGCCGCTGCCGCTCGCGCGTCAGGAAATGGCACAGTCATGCTCCGTTCTCGCGGTTCGTCGGTTGCACGTCCGGGCGAGACGCCTCGCTATCAGTGTCAGGCACAACGGACTTGTCGTCACGAGCGAGGATGGACGAACCTCGCGGCGATCCGGCGACCGGAGGCGAGGGCAGGGCGTGAGGTCCCGATGGGGCTGCGCGACCGGGATTGGGTGCGCAGCCGCTGTGTCGGGTAGGCTCGACCCTTGGCTGTCGGGTTCATCCCCGCTAGCCGCTCTATACGCCCTCCTGCTACGGGAAGCGCCCGTAGCCGCTCTAGACCAGAGGAGGTGGAGTTCGCGTATGCGCAAGTATGAAGTCATGGTCATCATCGACCCCGACGTCGACGACCGCCAGGTGAATGGCCTGCTGGAGAAGCCGCTGGCGGCTTTCACAAAGGCCGGTGGCACAGTCGACAACCTGGACATCTGGGGCCGGCGCCGGCTCGCCTACGACATTCGCAAGAAGTCCGAAGGCATCTACGCCGTCATCAACCTCACCGCCGATCCTGCCGTCGTGAAGGAACTGGACCGCCAGTTCACCCTCAACGAGCAGATCATGCGGACCAAGGTCATCCGCCCGGACACCCACTGACCGAACGCTGGACCTGTCCAAACGTCAGGGCTACCTGACAGGCTGGGCACCAGCAGACGTCCGATCTCCGAAAGAAACCACCATGGCTGGCGAAACCATCATCACCCTCGTCGGAAACCTGACCGCGGATCCCGAGTTGCGCTTCACCCCGTCCGGGGCCCCCGTGGCGAACTTCACCGTCGCCTCGACGCCGCGCACCTTCGACCGTCAGGCGAACGAGTGGAAGGACGGCGACGCCATGTTCCTGAACTGCGCCGTCTGGCGGCAGGCTGCCGAGAACGTGGCCGAGTCCCTCACCAAGGGAATGCGGGTCATCGTCCAGGGCCGCCTCCGCTCCCGCACCTACGAGACCCGTGAGGGCGAGAAGCGGACGGTGTTCGAGGTGGATGTCGAAGAGATCGGTCCCGCGCTCAAGTACGCCACGGCCAAGGTCACCCGTACCACCGGTGGCGGCGGCAACTACGGCGGAGGGTCCTCCTCCGGCGGCTCCGGCTCCGGCTGGGGCGGATCCGGCGGCTCGAGCGAGCGATCCGGTGGCGCCGACCCCTGGGCCCAGGCCCAGACCGACGAGCCCCCGTTCTGATCGCGTCCCAACCCACCTGCCCGGGTCATTGACCGCCGGGCCAGGCACATTCCGGCTTCGGCCGGGCTTTCGAAACCAAGGAGAGCACCACAATGGCCTCGTCACAGCGCAAGCCTGTGAACAAGAAGAAGATCGTGCCGGCGAAGTCGATTCGCATCGGCCACATCGACTACAAGGACACCGCCACGCTGCGGAAGTTCATCTCCGAGCGCGGCAAGATCCGCGCCCGCCGTGTCACCGGACTGTCGGTGCAGGAGCAGCGCAAGGTCGCCATCGCGGTGAAGAACGCCCGCGAGGTCGCCCTGCTGCCCTACGCCTCGACCGCTCGCTGAGGAAGGGAGGATCCGTCATGAAGTTGATCCTGACCGCCCCCGTCGAACACGTCGGCATCCCGGGCGACATCGTTGAGGTGAAGGACGGCTACGGCCGCAACTACCTGCTGCCGCGGGGCTTCGCCATCAGCTGGACCAAGGGCGCCGAGAAGCAGATCGAGGGCAGCAAGCGGGCCCGCGACGCCCGCGAGATCCGCTCCGCCGATCACGCCAGGGA
>JAEYNS010000188.1 GCA_023412435.1 Actinomycetes bacterium
AGGCACCATGGTCACTATTGCCCAGGCCGCCCGCGAGTTCCTCGCCTGCAAGCGCATCGCGGTCACCGGCGTTTCCCGCACCCCCGGCAGCCACGGCGGCAACGTCGTCTACGACCGCCTCGTCGAGCGCGGCTACGAGGTCTTCCCCGTCAACCCCAACGCGACCGAGATCGCCGGCAAGCCGGCCTACCCCACCCTGGCCGCCATCCCCGGCGGCGTCGAGGCGGTAGTCATCGCCACCGCGCCGTCCCACGCGCTGGGCTCGATGAAGGAGGCAGCCGAGCTCGGCATCGGGCATGTCTGGATGCACCGCTCGATCGACGCCGGAAGCGTGTCCCCCGAGGCCACGGCCTACGGACGCGAGCACGGCATCCAGGTGATCGACGGCGGCTGCCCGCTGATGTTCGATCCCGCTTCGGACGGGGCGCACAAGTTCATGTGCAAGCTCTTCACCCTGTTCGGGAGGGTCCCTCGACACGTCACCTGACCGCGGGCCGATTCTGTCAGTGAGGGCTGGCAGAATCGAACACGTGATCGAGCTTGTCGACTCCCGCGCGCCGGCGGTGGTCCGGTTGCGGCAGGTGGCTGCGCTGCGTGCGGCGCTGGACGCCGCCGAGGCGACGGCGATCATCGACCTCGCTCATGAGGTCGACTGGGACGAGTCCGCCGAGTTCGACATCGTCGGAACCCGACCCGTGCGGATCGGTTCGGATGGCGCGCGCCTGGTCGACGAGTTCCTCCCGCTCGAGGTCGCGGCGGCCTACGGAACAAGCGCCACCACCGCCACCTGGCTGATCCGTGACGTGGTCAACCTGCACGCCCGCCACCCCCACGTCTGGGCCGCGGTGCAGCACGGACGCCTGCCGCTCTGGCGCGCACGCCAGCTCGCAGCTCACGCCGCCCACCTCGAACTATCTGCCGACGAGGCTCGCGCCGTCGACGAGAAGATCCGGCGGGCCATCGGCACCGTCCAGTGGAAGCGGCTGTGGTGGCTCTTCCGGGCCGCCATCCTCGCGATCGCCCCCGACCGGGTGCGTGACCTGGCGGAGCGCTCCCGCGCGGACAGGTTCGTCCGCACCGCACCGGTGGCCGACGACCCGGCTGTCAGCTACCTGTCGGGACGGGTCGACACCGCCGATGCCCGCGGCTTCGACGCGCTGCTGGACGACCTGGCGGACGCCCTGGCCGGCCGCGGTGAGACCGGCACGCGGGGGCAACTGCGCGCCAGGGCGATGGGAATGCTCGCCGAGCCGGCCGAGGTGGCCGCCCTTCTGGCCGGACGCGGCCCTGCCCAGTCCCCGAGCCGCCGCCCCGCCACCCGCGTCTTCGTCCACCTCACTGCCAGCGAGCTCCGGCCCGGGGGTGTGGCCCGCGTCGAAGGCGCTGGACCCATGCTGGTGGACGACCTGCGGCGGCTCACCGGTGGGGGTCCGGTGCGGCTCACCCCTGTCGTGAGGGTCGGCGAACCGGAGCGAGTGTCCGACGGCTACGACGTGCCGGCCCCGATCCGCGCCGAGGTGGTCCTGCGGGACCGCTACGAGGTCTTCCCCTCGAGTGCCCGCGACGCCCGCAAGGGCGATCTCGACCACACCGAGCCGTACCACCCCGGCCGGAAGGGCCAGACCCGCGCCTCCAACCTCGGCCCGCTCGGACGCAGCGCCCACCGGGCGAAGACCCACGGCGGGTGGCAACTGTTCCAGCCCAGGTCAGGGGTGTTCTGGTGGCGCTCCCCGCGCGGCCAGACCTATCGGGTGGGCCCGGACGGCACCCACAACCTCACCCTCGGCGACCCGGGGCAGAACCTCAGCGCCGCCGAGCAACTCATGCTGTGGCAGATCGACCGCCGGGGCGGGCTCGCGGAGGGCGACCAGGCAGCTTGAGCCCCCGCGCCAGCCCGCTCAGCCGCGGGCCTTGGCCCGCTGCCGCCAGCTGGTGAGCACCCGCTCGGTGTAGCCGTTCGGCTCCTGCCGTCCGGTGAACACCAGTTCGAGCGCGGCCTGGAACGGCTCGCTGTCGGCGAGGTCCGCCGCCATCGGCCGGTACCCCGGCTCGCCCGCGTTCTGGGTGTCGACGAAGGCCGCCATCTCGGCGAACACCGCTCGCACCCTGGCCTCGTCGACGACCCTGTGGTGCAGCCAGTTCGCGATGTGCTGGCTGGAGATCCGAAGCGTCGCGCGGTCCTCCATCAGCCCCACGCCCTCGAGGTCCGGCACCGTCGAGCAGCCGATCCCGAGCCCGACCCAGCGCACCACATAGCCCAGGATCGACTGGGCGTTGGTCCGCAGTTCGTGGTCGATCTCGGCCTCGCCCGGCACCGCCTCGAGAACCGGCACCTCCAACAGGAGCCGGCGATCGGTGCGGCGGCCCGCGAGCTCACGCTGACGGGCTGCGACGTCGACCCGCAGGTAGTGCAGCGCGTGCAAGGTGGCGGCAGTGGGCGACGGCACCCAGGCACAGTTCGCACCGGCCTCGGGGTGCGCCTGCTTCTGGGCGACCATCGCCGCCATCGCGGCGGGCTTGGCCCACATGCCCTTGCCCACCTGAGCCTGACCGGTGAACCCGCAAGCAAGCGCGACGTCGACATTGCGGTCCTCGTACGAGGTCATCCACGTCGACGACTTCATGTCGTTCTTGCGGATCATCGGTCCGGCGAGGAAGTCGGTGTGGATCTCGTCCCCGGTCCGGTCCAGGAATCCGGTGTTGATGAAGATGACCCGGTCGCGGGCGGCGGCGATGCAGGCCTCGAGGTTCAGCGAGGTGCGCTTCTCCTCGTCCATGATGCCAATCTTCACCGTCTGCGCCGGCAGCCCGAGCGCGTCCTCGACGGCACCGAACAGCTCGACGGTGAGCGCGACCTCGGCCGGACCGTGCTGCTTCGGCTTGACCAGATAGACGCTGCCCGCCCTGGAGTTGCGGAACTTGCCGAGCCCGCGCAGGTCGTGCAGCGCGGCCGTCACCGCGACCAGGGCATCCAGCACTCCTTCGGGCACGGGTCGGCCGTCGGCCGTCCGCACGGCGTCGGTGAACATGTGGTGGCCGACCGTGCGGACCAGCAGCAGCGAGCGGCCGGGCAGCACCAGCGGGCTGCCGTCGGGCGCCCGGTAGTGCCGGTCCGGGTTGACCACGCGGTGGACGGTCCTGCCGTCCTTGGGGAAGTCGGCCGAGAGCCGTCCGGTCTTCCGCCCGAGCCAGGTGCGGTAGGCGGCGGCCTTGTCCTCCCCGTCGACGGTGGCCACCGAGTCCTCGAGGTCGACGATGGTGGTCACCGCCGCCTCGACCATGACATCGGCCACCCCGGCGTGGTGGTCCCGTCCCACCGGGTGGTCGCGGTCGGTGCGGACCTCGAGGTGCAGGCCGTTGCGCACCAGGAGCACCGACTGGTCGCTCGAGCCGGCGAAGCCTGCCGGGTCGACCAGCCCGACCGGGCCGGCTGCCGTCCGTGCTACCAGTGCGCCGTTCGCGAACCCGTACCCGGTCACCTCGGCGTGCGAGGCCCCAGCGAGCGGGAAGAACTCGTCCAGCAGCCGGTCCGCCTCCGCGATCACCTGTGCACCGCGGCGGGGGTCGTAGCCCGGTGCGGGCTCGCCGTCCTGCGGCAGCACATCGGTGCCGTAGAGCGCGTCGTACAGCGAACCCCAGCGTGCATTCGCCGCGTTCAGGGCATACCGCGGCACGGTGGACGGAACCACCAGCTGCGGACCGGCGACGTGACTGATCTCCGGGTCGACCCCGGTCACCTCGACGCTCGCCTGCGGCACAGGCACCAGATAGCCGAGCTCGGTCAGGAACTGCTCGTACTCCGCGGGGTCGGACGCGCCGCGGGCGCTGTGCCAGTCGTCGATGGCTGCCTGCAGCCGGTCGCGTTCGGCGAGCAGGTCACGGATCGGCTGGTCGAAGCGGTCGGCGAGCCCGGCGAGGGCGTCCCAGAAGGCATGTGGGGTGAGATCCAGCCCGGGCAGCAACTCGTCGGCGACGAAGCGCTGCAGCTCAGGGTCGATGGACAGGTCGGGGTGGGGGTCGAGTGACATCGTCGTCCTCTCTGGTGGTCAGACCATTTTTAGCACACCACCCCCGCCGTCTATCGGGACTTGCGTCGTTCCCTCGCCCTGATCTGCACGTCGACAGGAGTGCCCCGGAAGCCGAAGTCCTCCCGCAGCCTGCGCTGGATGAACCTGAGGTACTGCGGGTCGAACTGTCCCGAGGTGAACAGGGCGAAGGTCGGCGGGCAGTTGTGGGCCTGGGTGCCGAACAGGATCCGTGGCTGCTTGCCCCCGCGCACCGGGTGCGGGTGGGCGGCGGCGAGGCGGCCGAGGAAGGCGTTGAGCTTCCCTGTCGAGATCCTCGTCTCCCAGCCCTCCAGGGCCTCCTCGATGGCCTTGCTCAGTCGATCGACGTTCCGGCCGGTGAGTGCCGAGATGTTCACGCTGGGCGCCCAGGCGAAGGACTGGATGTCCTGCTCGATCTCTCGGGCGAGGTAGCGGCGACGCTCGTCGTCGGTGAGGTCCCACTTGTTGTAGGCGATCACCATCGCCCGGCCCGCGTCCTCGACCATGCCGATCACCCGCAGGTCCTGATCGCTGATCGTCTCGGACGCGTCCAGCACCACCACGCACACCTCGGCGCGCTCGATCGCGGCCTGGGTCCGCAGCGAGGCGTAGTACTCGTGGCCGGACGCCTCCTTGACGCGGCGACGCAGCCCTGCGGTGTCGATGAACCGGTAGACCACTCCCCCGACCTCGACGAGCTCGTCGACCGGGTCCACGGTGGTGCCGGCGACATTGTCCACGACTGCCCGCTGCTGGCCGGCGAGCTTGTTGAGCAACGACGACTTGCCGACATTGGGACGGCCGATGATCGCGACCCGCCGCGGCCCGCCGGTCGGCGGATCTGTTGCACGCGGCGCCTCGGGCAGCACAGCCAGCAGCGCGTCAAGCAGGTCCCCGGTTCCCCGGCCGTGCATCGCCGACACCGGCCACGGCTCGCCCAGCCCCAGGTTCCACATCATGGCGGCGTCCGCCTCCTGGCGGGCGTCGTCGCCCTTGTTGGCGGCCAGCACCACCGGCTTGCGCGAGCGGCGCAGGACCTCGACGACAGCCTCGTCGACGTCCTGGGTGCCGACGGTTGCATCCACGACGAACAGGACCGCGTCTGCTGCCGCGATCGCCAACTCGGCCTGTTCGGCGATCTGCGCCGCCATGCCGACCGCGTCCGGTGCCCAGCCACCGGTGTCCACGACGACGAACTCCCTGCCGTTCCACTCCGCGTCGTATGAGACCCGGTCCCGGGTCACCCCCGGCAGGTCCTGGACGACGGCCTCGCGGCGGCCGATGATCCGGTTCACCAGCATCGACTTGCCGACGTTGGGACGGCCGACGACGGCCACGACGGGCTTGTCCAGGGCGTCCTCGACGAGTTCGGTCATGGGGTCCTCACCAGTCCGAGCACGGCCTCGATCGTCTCGTCGAGGCTGAGGTAGGTGCAGTCCAGATGGATGACGCCGTCGGCGGCGGTGGTGAAGTTCACCAGCCGGGAGTCGTCCTGGTCGCGCCGCAGCACCTGATCGGCCAGCGCGGCGCTGTCGACCTGGCCGCCCAGGTCGAGCTTGCGGCGGGCCATCCGCACCTCGGGGTCGGCGGTCAGCAGCACCCGGAGGTCGGCGTCGGGGGCGACCACGGTCGTGATGTCACGGCCCTCGGCGACGATTCCCGCCGGCGCGCCGTCGATGATGGCGCGCTGCCGGGCGACGAGGTTCTCCCGGCACTCGGGGACCGTCGAGACCGCGCTCACGGTGGCAGAGATCTCCTGCTCCCTGATCCGCGTCGTCACGTCGGTGCCGTTGACCCGTACCCACTGGTCGTTGGGGTCGGTGCTGATCTGCAGGTCGGCAGCGAGCGTCGCGGCGATCACCCCCGCGGTGTCGGACGGGTCAACGCCGGCGTCGAGGAAGGCGCAGGTCACCGCGCGGTACATGGCCCCGGTGTCCAGGTAGGCCAGTCCGAGCCGGTCGGCCACGGCGCGGGAGGTCGTCGACTTCCCCGATCCGCTCGGACCGTCGATGGCGATGACCAGGCGTTGCGGCATGGGACTCCTTGTCTACAGGGTTGATTCGGGCTCGCGCAGCGTCCAGCCGGCGGCGGTCATGGCGGCGCGCAGGTCGCCGGCACGATCCGGTCCGACCTGCAGCGACAGATAGCCGATCTCGCGGTCGGCGTCGTGGTCGATCGACAGGTCCTCGACGTTGACCCCCGCCGCCTCGATGTCGGCGAACAGCCGGGCCAGCGCACCGGGCTCGTCCGGGATCTCCACGACCACCCGGGCGTAGTCGACGGGCGCGAGGCCGTGCTTGCCGGGCAGCGCCCTGGTGCCCTCGCGGGCCCGTTCCAGCACGGCCGTGATCTGCCCGGGGTCGTCGAGGGCTGCCACCATCTCCGCCAGGTCGGCCTG
>JAEYNS010000333.1 GCA_023412435.1 Actinomycetes bacterium
GATCCGCGGGACGGGCCGAAGCCCCGGTCAGGTGCGCCGCTCGGGGCACCCGCCCGGTCAGTCGAGCAGGTCGGCGTAGAGCGCGGTCGACAGGTAGCGCTCCCCCCAGGAGGGGATGACCACCACGATGGTCTTGCCGGCGTTGGCCGGGTCCGCCGCGAGGTCGGCGGCGGCCCGGAGCGCGGCGCCGGAGGAGATGCCGACCAGCAGGCCCTCCTCCCTGGCCGCCCGGCGTGCCCACGCCAGGGCGTCGTCGGAGGTCACCTTGATGATCCTGTCGATCAGCGAGGTGTCGAGGATCGCCGGGATGAAGCCGGGGCTGATGCCCTGGATCTTGTGCGGGCCCTTGGGCTCACCGGACAACACCGCGGACTCGGCCGACTCCACAGCGATCAGCTGGACGCCCGGCTTGCGCTGCTTCAGCACCTGTCCGACCCCGGTGATGGTGCCGCCGGTGCCGACACCGGAGACGAAGAAGTCCACCTCGCCGTCGGTGTCGGTCCAGACCTCCTCGGCCGTCGTCGTCCGGTGGATCTCGACGTTCGCCTGGTTCTCGAACTGGCGGGCCAGCACCGCACCCGGCGTGGTGGCCACGATCTCCTCCGCCTTGGCGCGGGCCCCGGCGATGCCGTCGGCGCCCGGGGTGAGGACGAGCTCGGCTCCGAACGCCCGCAGGACCGCACGACGCTCCTTGGAGAACGTGTCCGGAAGGGTGATGATCACCTTGTAGCCGCGGGCGGCGCCGACCCAGGCCAGCGCGATGCCGGTGTTGCCGGAGGTCGCCTCGACGATCGTCCCGCCGGGCTGCAGGGAACCATCGGCCTCGGCCGCGTCCACGATGGACACCCCGATCCGGTCCTTCACCGACTTCGCCGGGTTGTAGTACTCAAGCTTGGCGAGCACTGTCGCCTGGGAGTCGCCATACAGCCGGTTGATCTTCACCAGTGGAGTGCGGCCGATCAGTTCGGTCGCGTCTTGGTAGTACGCCATTGGGTGCTTCCTTCGTGTGGGTGCGGTCGGACGGGTGGTCAGACGGTTGCGGCGAGGGTCTGGTCGACCTTCGCCAGGGCCTGGTCGATGTCGGCGATCAGGTCATCGGGGTGCTCGATACCCAGCGACAGTCGCACCATCTCGGGGGCGACGCCGGCGGCGACCAGCTCGTCCTCGGTGAGCTGGGAGTGGGTGGTGGTGGCGTTGTGGATCGCCAGCGACTTGGCGTCGCCGATATTGGCCAGGTGCGAGAACAGGGTGAGCGACTCGACGAAGGTCGAGCCTGCCTCGCGTCCGGCCTTGAGGCCGAAGGAGAGGATCCCGCCGTAGCCGCGGCCGGTGAACACCCGGTCGGCCACCTGCTTCGAGGGTGAGGACTCCAGACCCGGGTAGCTCACCCAGGCCACCGCGGGGTGAGCCTCGAGGTAGCGGGCCACCGTCAGGGCATTGGACGAGTGCCGCTCCAGACGCAGGTGCAGCGTCTCGAGCCCCTGCAGGAACTGCCAGGCGTTGAACGGCGAGATCGCGGCGCCGGTGTTGCGCAGCAGCACCGTCCGGGCCCGGATGATGTAGGCGGCCGGACCGGCGGCGTCGGTCCAGACCACGCCGTGGTAGGCGGCGTCCGGGGCGGTCAGGCCGGGGAACCGGTCGGCATGGGCCGTCCAGTCGAACCTGCCGGAGTCGACGATGATGCCGCCGATCGAGGTGCCGTGACCGCCGAGGTACTTGGTCGCCGAGTGGACGGAGATGTCGACGCCGTGCTCGAAGACCTGCGACAGGATCGGGGTCGGGACCGTGTTGTCGACGATGAACGGCAGGCCCTGGGCGTGCGCGGCGTCCGACCAGGCGTCGAGGTCGATCACGTTGATCGCCGGGTTGCCGATGGTCTCGCCGAAGACCAGCTTCGTCCGGTCGTCGACGTACCGGGCGAGGTCCTCCGGCCGGTTCGGGTCGACGAACCTGGCCTCGATCCCGAACTGCGGCAGGGTGTGGGCGAACAGCGCGTAGGTGCCGCCGTAGAGCGTCGAGAGGGCGACGATGTTGTCCCCGGCGGAGGCGAGGTTCAGCACCGCGTAGGTGATCGCCGACGACCCTGAGGCGGTGGCGAGCGCTCCGATGCCGCCCTCCAGCGCGTTCACCCGCGCCTCGAACACCGACTGGGTGGGGTTCATGATGCGGGTGTAGATGTTGCCCGGGACCCGCAGCGCGAACAGGTCGGCGGCGTGCTGGGTGTCGTCGAAGACGTAGGACGTCGTCTGGTAGATCGGCACCGCGCGCGCGTTGGTCGCCGGGTCGGCGTCCTCCTGGCCGGCGTGGACGGCGAGCGTGTCCGGGTTGAGCGACATGGGGATCTCCTGTACTCGAGGTGAGGCTAGACGGCGGGGGCGGGTAGGCGAAAGGGCACCCGGTGGGGCGTCGGTGAGGCAGGGTCTGGCGGCGTGGATTCAGCGCGCGGGACAGCAGTCCATCGACGGCAGGCAGCGACAACACATGGTCGCGGTGCGCATCAGGGACATGCCACGGACTGTAGTTGCCCGTTCAAACTGCGGTCAACAGGTCCGCCGGCCGAGACAGCCGCGCGTCCCCCCGGCAGCGAACCCGCAAACCGGTGGATTTCGCCGGGCCGAGGAGTATTGCCCTCGGGTGGCCGTGAGCTTCCGGTGTGCGGGACGCGACCCGGCGGATCGGGGCGGGCGGCGGCCAATAGACTGCCGCCCATGACCCCTGAGCACGATCTGGTGCTGGTCGTCGACTACGGCGCCCAGTACGCCCAGCTGATCGCGCGGCGCGTCCGGGAGGCCAAGGTCTACTCCGAGATCGTGCCGCACACGATGAGCGTCACCGACATCCTCGCCCGCCATCCCAAGGCAGTGATCCTGTCCGGCGGACCGAGTTCGGTGTACGAGCCGGGGGCGCCCCAGCTGGACGGCGACCTGCTGGCCCACGACCTGCCGGTGTTCGGGATCTGCTACGGGTTCATGGCGATGGCGCAGGCGCTCGGCGGCACCGTCGCCCGCACCGGGCAGCGGGAGTACGGCCGCACCCAGGTGTCGGTGGTCGAGCCGGGGCGGCTGTTGCGCGGGCTGCCGGCGACGCTGACCTCCTGGATGTCGCATGGCGACGAGGTGACCGAGGCGCCGGACGGGTTCACGGTCACCGCCCGGTCGCCGCGGGCGCGGGTGGCTGCCTTCGAGGACGTGGACCGCAGGCTGGCGGGCGTCCAGTGGCACCCCGAGGTGCTGCACTCCCAGCACGGCCAGGCCGTGCTCGAGCACTTCCTGTTCGAGAACGCCGACTGCCGTCCCACCTGGACGAGCCTCAACATCGTCGACGAGCAGGTGGAGCAGATCCGCGCGCGGGTCGGTTCCGACCGGGTGATCTGCGGGCTCTCCGGGGGCGTCGACTCCGCGGTCGCCGCGGCCCTGGTGCAGCGGGCGGTCGGCGACCAGCTCACCTGCGTCTTCGTCGACCACGGCCTGCTGCGCGAGGGCGAGCGCGCCCAGGTGGAGCAGGACTTCGTCGCCGCCACCGGCGCGAACCTCAAGACGGTGGACGCGGCCGACCGTTTCCTCGGCTTCCTGGCCGGTGTCACCGACCCCGAGGAGAAGCGCAAGATCATCGGCCGCGAGTTCATCCGGGTCTTCGAGGCCGCCGAGCGGGAGCTGGTCGAGGCCGCGCCGGACGGGGCGCCGGTGCGCTTCCTCGTCCAGGGGACGCTGTACCCCGACGTCGTGGAGTCCGGCGGCGGCGAGGGTGCGGCGAACATCAAGAGCCACCACAACGTGGGCGGCCTGCCCGACGACCTGGAGTTCGAACTCATCGAGCCGCTGCGTGCGCTGTTCAAGGACGAGGTGCGGGAGGTGGGCCGCCAGCTCGGGCTGCCGGAGAAGATCGTCGGACGCCACCCGTTCCCGGGGCCCGGCCTCGGCATCCGGATCGTCGGCGCGGTGGACGCCGGGCGGCTGCGCATCCTGCGCGCGGCGGATGCGATAGTGCGCGCCGAGATCACCGAGGCGGGCCTCGACCCGGAGATCTGGCAGTTCCCCGTGGTGCTGCTCGCAGACGTCCGTTCGGTGGGGGTGCAGGGCGACGGCCGCACCTACGGCCATCCGGTGGTGCTGCGGCCGGTCACCAGCGAGGACGCGATGACCGCCGACTGGGTCCGGCTGCCCTACGAGGTGCTGGAGCAGATCAGCACCCGCATCACCAACGAGGTGCCCGAGGTGAACCGGGTAGTGCTCGACATCACGAGCAAGCCACCCGCCACCATCGAGTGGGAGTGAGCACGAGGCCGGGC
>JAEYNS010000370.1 GCA_023412435.1 Actinomycetes bacterium
CCCCGGGGGGGCCCCCCCACGGGCGCCCGCCCCTTGGCGTCAGGTGGGGCTCAGTCGAGCGCCTTGAGGATGTCGTCCACCCGCTGCTTGGCGTCGCCGAACAGCATCTGGGTGTTCTCCTTGAAGAACAGCGGGTTCTGCACCCCGGCGTAGCCGGTGGCCATCGACCGCTTGAACACGACGACGTTCGAGGCGTTCCAGACCTCAAGCACCGGCATGCCGGCGATCGGGCTGCCCGGGTCGTCCAGCGCCGCAGGGTTGACGGTGTCATTCGCCCCGATCACCAGCACGGTGTCGGTCTCGGAGAAGTCCTCGTTGATCTCGTCCATCTCGAGCACGATGTCGTAGGGCACGTTGGCCTCGGCCAGCAGGACGTTCATGTGCCCCGGGAGCCGGCCGGCGACCGGGTGGACGCCGAAGCGGACGTTGACGCCGTGGGCCCGCAGCTTCGAGGTGAGGTCGGCGACCGGGTACTGCGCCTTCGCCACCGCCATGCCGTAGCCAGGGGTGATCACCACGGACTCGGAGTTCTTCAGCATCTCCGCCACTCCCGCGGCGTCGATCTCGCGGTGCTCGCCCTGCTCATCGCTCGAGGAGGCGGCCACCGTCCCGCCCTCGGCGCCGAAGCCGCCGAGGATGACCGAGATGAACGAACGGTTCATCGCCCGGCACATGATGTAGGACAAGATGGCGCCGGAGGAGCCGACCAGCGATCCGGTGATGATCAGCAGGTTGTTGTTGAGCATGAAGCCCGCCGCCGCAGCGGCCCAGCCGGAGTACGAGTTCAGCATCGAGACGACGACGGGCATGTCGCCGCCGCCGATCGCCGCCACCATGTGCCAACCGAGCGCGAAGCCGACCAGCGCGATGGCGATGATCAGGATCCAGCCCAGGGCGGGGTTGTGCTCGCCCGCCATCACGAACCAGATCATGAGCGCGAAGAACACCACGAAGCCGACCAGGTTGATCAGGTTCCGCCCGGGAAGGGTGAGCGGGGCCGACTTCATCTTGGCCGACAGCTTGAGGTAGGCGACGACCGAGCCGGTGAAGGTGTAGGCGCCGATGAGCACGCCCAGGGCGACCTCGACCGAGTGGACCGCCCCGGTCGCGCCCTCGGGGACCGCGAACGAGTTGAAGCCGACCAGTACGGCCGCCATACCCACGAAGGAGTGGAAGGCCGCGATCAGTTCGGGCATCTGGGTCATCTCGACCCTGCGCGCGATCGGGGTGCCGATGACGGCGCCGATCGCCAACACGGCGAGGATCAGCAGCAGGGTGACCAGCGGGGAGAGCCGTTCGGGCTGGGTCGCCGACATGTTGACCGAGTGGATGATCGTGGCGATGAGCGCCAGGGCCATGCCGATCATGCCCGCGATGTTGCCCATCCGGGCCGTGGTCTGCTTGGCCAGACCGGCCAGCGACAGGATGAAGAGAACGCCAGCGACGATGTAGAGCCCCTGGACGAAGTGGAGCATCAGCATGCTCTCATGCCTCCTTCTTGAACATGCTGAGCATCCGGAACGAGACCAGGAAGCCACCGAAGATGTTGATCGACGCGATGGTGGCGGCGATGAACGACATCACCAGCACAGCGACGTTGGTCGAGCCCAACTGCAGCAGGGCGCCGACCAGGATGATGCCCGAGATGGCGTTGGTCTGGGCCATCAGCGGCGTGTGCAGCGAGTGCGAGACGCCGCTGATCACGTAGAAGCCGACGACCACTGCCAACGCGAACACGGTGAACGCGCCCACGAAGCTCGCCGGGGAGAACGTGACGGCGAGGACGACGAGCGCCGCGGCGATGACCGACATCACCATCCGGTTGCGCCCGCTGGCCTTGGCCTTCTCCAGCTCGCGGGCCGCCTTCACGGCCGGGTCCTCCACCACGGCCGGGGTGGTGGTGGCCGGGACCGCCGCCGACACCTGTACCGGGGGCGGTGGCCACATCCGCTCGCCGTCCTGCTGGACGGTCATGCCGCGGACGACCACGTCGTCCATGTCCAGCACCAGTTCGCCGTCCTTGGAGGGTGTGAGCAGCTTGAACAGGTTCACCACGTTGGTGCCGTACAGCTGGGACGCCTGGGTGGGGAGCCGTCCGGGCAGGTCGGTGTAGCCGATGATCTTGACGCCGTTGGGGGTGACGACGAGCTCGTCCGGCTTCGAACCTGCGACGTTGCCGCCGTTGGAGGCAGCCATGTCGACGATCACCGAGCCGGGCTTCATGGAGGCCACCATCTCCTCGGTGATCAGCCGGGGAGCCGGCTTCCCGGGGATCAGGGCGGTGGTGATGATGATGTCGACGTCCTTGGCCTGCTCGCGGTACAGCTCGGCGGCCGCGCGGTTGTAGTCCTCGGAGGTCTCCTTCGCGTAGCCGTCGGTGGAGACCTGCTGCTGGGCGACCTTGACCGCGAGGAACTCGCCACCCATCGACTGGACCTGCTCGGCCACCTCCGGCCGGGCGTCGGTGGCGCGGACGATGGCGCCCAGCGACTTCGCCGTCCCGATCGCTGCGAGCCCCGCCACACCGGCGCCGGCCACCAGGACCTTCGCCGGGGGGACCTTGCCCGCGGCGGTGACCTGACCGGTGAAGAAGGAGCCGAACTCGTTGGCGGCCTCGACGACGGCGCGGTACCCGGCGATGTTGGCCATCGAGGACAACACGTCCAGGGCCTGCGCCCGCGAGATCCGCGGCACCGCGTCCATCGCCAGCACCGTGATGCGGCGGGCCGCCAGCGCATCCAGCAGCTCAGGGCTGCGCGCGGGGGCAACCAGCGAGATCAGCACCGCCCCGTCGGCCAGCAGCGCGATCTCGTCCGGGGTGGGGGCGTTGATCTTGGCGACCACCGGCGAGGCCCAGACCTGGGCCCGGTCGCCCACCGTGGCACCGGCCTCGGCGTACTGGGCGTCGGGGTAGGACGACTTGGCTCCCGCGCCGGCTTCGACGACGACGCTGTGACCCAGGCCTATCAATTGGGTGACTGTCTTGGGGGTGGCCGCGACGCGTGTCTCGCCTCCCAGGGTTTCCAGGGGAATCCCGATCTGCATTGTTGCGAGGTTCCTTTCCAGCCCCGCTGCCCGCGCGGCCTTTGGAAGCCTAACGGTTTGGACTGACCTCTCGGGGCGCATTTGCCGAAGTCACCGCCACGCCACCGGCGCGAGCCGGACGTCGGATCGCCACCGGCGGCACGGATTCGCCCCGCGTGAGGCCGCACGGTAGAGTGGGGACGCCGTCACGACGGCCGCGGACGCCCAAGAGCTCCCCAGCGACCCTGAGACTCGTCTCGAATCCACGTCGCAGCCACCCTGGCAGGGAGCGCCGCGCAACGGGAAACCGAGAGGAGCAGCCTTCATGGATGCCGACACCAAGAAGAAGATCATCGAAGAGTACGCCATCGCCCCGGGCGACACCGGTTCGCCGGACGTCCAGATCGCGCTGCTCACCAAGCGGATCGCCCACCTGACCGAGCACCTCAAGCAGCACAAGGGCGACCACCACAGCCGCCGTGGGCTGATGCTCCTGGTCGGCCAGCGCCGCCGCCTGCTCAACTACGTCATGAAGCAGGACGTTGAGCACTACCGGTCGCTGATCGCTCGCCTCGGCCTGCGTCGGTGACCCTGGAACCCTGACCGTGAGGGAGTGGCCGCGTCGGCCGCTCCCTTGCGGCGTTGCCCGGCCGACAGCCGGTCACAACTCAACAGCTGCCTACTGACCGCCCACCGGACCTCGGTCCTCGGTAGTGGCCTTCGGGGGATTCTCCCGCGGGCCTCGATCGAAGACCGGGACGGCGGTGGCCAGCAGGTGGCGCTACCGAAAGGAAACCCCATGGAAGGTCCCGACCTCCAGTTCACCGAAGCCGTCATCGACAACGGCCCGCTCGGCAAGCATGTGGTCCGGTTCGAGTCCGGCCTGCTCGCCCGGCAGGCCAACGGCTCGGTCGCTGTCTACCTCGACGGCGACACGATGCTGCTCTCGGCCACCACCGCCGCGAACAACCCCCGCGACGCCATTGACTTCTTCCCGCTCACCGTGGACGTGGAGGAGCGGATGTACGCCGCCGGCCGGATCCCCGGCTCCTTCTTCCGTCGTGAGGGCCGTCCGTCCGAGGGCGCGATTCTCGCCTGCCGGCTGATCGACCGTCCGCTGCGCCCGTGCTTCGCCAAGGGCCTGCGCAATGAGGTCCAGGTGGTCGTCACCGTCATGGCCCTGAACCCGAACGTGCTCTACGACGTGGTGGCGATCAACGCCGGCTCCGCGTCCACCACGCTGGCCGGCCTGCCGTTCACCGGCCCCGTCGGCGGCGTCCGCGTCGCCCTGCTGGGCGACCAGTGGGTCGGCTTCCCGACCGTCGAGCAGGTCGAGGGTGCCACCTTCGACATGGTCGTGGCCGGCCGGGTGCTGCCCGACGGCGATGTCGCGATCATGATGGTCGAGGCCGAGTCCACCGAGGCGACCTGGGATCTCGTCCGCTCCGGCCGCACCGCTCCCACCGAAGAGGTGGTGGCGCAGGGCCTGGAGGCCGCCAAGCCGTTCATCAAGGCGCTGTGCGACGCGCAGGCCGAGCTCGCCGCGCGGTTCGCCAAGCCGGTGGAGCAGATGCCGGTCTTCCTCGACTACACCGACGACGTGTACGCCGCTGTCGCCGAGGTCGCCACCGACCGCCTCAAGGGCGTCATGAGCATCGCCGGCAAGGCCGAGCGGGAGACCTCGACCGAGGAGCTCCTGGCGACCATCCGGACCGAGCTCGCCGAGCGGCTGCCGGAGAAGGAGAAGGAGATCACCGGCGCCTTCCGGGCGCTGACCAAGAAGGTGGTGCGGCACAAGACGCTCACCGAGAAGGTCCGGATCGACGGTCGTGGCGTCGCGGACATCCGCACGCTGTCCGCCGAGGTCGGCGTCCTGCCCCGGGTGCACGGTTCCGCGCTGTTCCAGCGTGGCGAGACCCAGATCCTCGGGGTCACCACGCTGAACATGCTCGACATGGAGCAGAAGCTCGACACCCTGGCGCCGGAGACCACCAAGCGCTACATGCACAACTACAACTTCCCGCCCTACTCCACCGGCGAGACCGGTCGGGTCGGTTCGCCGAAGCGGCGCGAGATCGGTCACGGCGCGCTCGCCGAGCGTGCCCTCGTGCCGGTGTTGCCCAAGCGCGAGGAGTTCCCCTACGCGATTCGTCAGGTGTCCGAGGCCCTCGGCTCCAACGGCTCCACCTCGATGGGCTCGGTCTGCGCCTCGACGCTGGCCCTGCTCAACGCCGGTGTGCCGCTGAAGGCGCCGGTCGCCGGCATCGCGATGGGCCTGATGAGCGAGGAGATCGACGGCGAGACCCAGTACGTCGCGCTCACCGACATCCTCGGTGCCGAGGACGCGCTGGGCGACATGGACTTCAAGGTCGCCGGCACGCGTGACTTCGTCACGGCGCTGCAACTCGACACCAAGCTCAACGGCATCCCCGCCGACGTGCTGGCCGGTGCCCTGCTGCAGGCTCGCGACGCCCGTCACACCCTGCTCGACGTGATGGCGGAGGCTATCGAGTCCCCGGACGAGATGAGCCCCTACGCACCCCGGATCATCACCGTGAAGATCCCGGTCGACAAGATCGGCGAGGTCATCGGCCCGAAGGGCAAGATGATCAACCAGATCCAGGACGACACCGGCGCCAACATCTCCATCGAGGACGACGGCACCATCTACATCGGTGCCGACAACGGCGAGTCCGCCGAGGCTGCTCGCGCGCTGATCAACGCGATCGCCAACCCGACCATGCCGGAACGCGGCGAGCGGTACCTGGGCACGATCGTGAAGATTATGCCGTTCGGCGCCTTCGTCTCGCTGCTGCCCGGCAAGGACGGCCTGCTCCACATCTCCAAGCTGCGGCCGCTGGCCGGCGGTGGCCGGGTGGAGAACGTCGAGGACGTGGTGAGCGTCGGTCAGAAGCTGACCGTCGAGATCTCCGACATCGACGACAAGGGCAAGCTCAGCCTGATCCCGGTCGTGGAGGAGAAGGAAGCGGCACCGGCCGAGGCCTGAACC
>JAEYNS010000374.1 GCA_023412435.1 Actinomycetes bacterium
GCCCCGGCGAGGGCGGGCACCTGCTCGGTCGGCTGGTTGGCGGCGTCGAGGGTGGTCGCGCGCATCGCGACGGAGAGCGCGGGGTCGTCCATCACCCCGTCGGCCAGGGCGCGGCGAGCCCGCCGGGCGTGGTCGAGCATCACCGCGGCATCGGCGGGGCGGGCTGACCTGTCGCGGGTGGTGGCACTGGTGACCAGGGCGTCGACGTAGGGCGGGATGCCCTGGCGGGACTCCCGCCAGGACGGTGTCATCTGCGACGAGGGCGCGGGGATCTCGTTGTGGACGTGGCTGTAGGCGACCTGAATCGGGGTTTCGCCGGTGTGCGGCTTGCGGCCGGTCAGCATCTCGAACAGGACCACCCCTAGGGCGTAGACGTCGGCGCGGGTGTCGCCCTTCCCGGTGGTGACGAGTTCTGGCGCAATGTAGGACACGGTGCCGATCAGGGTCCCGGTCTGGGTCGCGGTGTGCGCGGTGACCGCCCGGGCGAGCCCGAAGTCGGCGACCTTGATCTGGCCGCGGTCGGAGATCAGGACGTTCTCCGGCTTGATGTCACGGTGGATGATGCCCGCCTCGTGGGCGGCAGCGACGGCGTTGATCACCGGCAGCAGCAGATCGAGCGCCCGGGCCGGCTCCATCGGTGCCTCGCGGGTGATCACGTGCCGCAGGGTGCAGCCCTCGACGTACTCCATCACGATGTAGGGGCGCCCGGCGTCCATGCCCTGGTCGAAGACGGCCACCACGTTGGGGTGGGAGAGCCGGGCGGCGGCGCGGGCCTCGCGGTCGAAGCGGGAGACGAAATCGGCATCGCCGCCCAGGCTGTCATGCATCACCTTGACGGCGACGGTCCTGGTCAGGCGGCGGTCGGAGGCCAGGTAGACGGTGGCCATGCCACCCCGGGCGAGCTTGCGCAGGATCTCGTACCGTCCGTCCAGCACGTGGCCCACCAGGGGGTCGCCACTGCTCATGATCGTCACGTCGGCTCCGGACACGTCGGGGAAGGAGGCCGTCCAGACCTGCGGGACCGATTCTAGGAGGCGTCGGCAAGTTCCGGCGACGGACTCGCCGGGGGTAGCCCTGCCCCGTGGGCAGGGCCCGGCATCCGGCCTAGGGTGGATGCCGTGACTGTTCTGCTCGGCGTCGCCGCCCGGATGCGCCTCGCGCGCCTGTTGTTGATCACCGACCTGAGGACCGGGCAGGGCGACCTGCCGGAGTTCGTCGCCGCCACCCTGGCGGCGGGGGTGGACATCGTCCAGCTCCGCGACCCGAAGGCCGACAGCCGGCAGCTGGCCGCCGCCTTCGACCAGGTGCGGGAGGTGGTGCTGCAGCACAAGGCGCTGCTGGGGCTGTACGACGCCGTCGAGGTGGCGCAGCAGGTACAGGCCGACGTGCTGCAGCTCTCCGAACGCGGGGCGGACGCCGCCAGGGCTCGCGAGAGCGTCCACCCGTGGGCGATGCTGGGACGCTCCTGCCACTCCGGCCGGCAACTGGGCGCCGCGCTGGCCGACCCCCAGGTCAACTATCTGACCGTAGGTCCCGTGGTCGGCGGCCTGTTCGGCACCGGCGGGCTCGACCTCGTCCAGGACGCGGCCGCGCAGGCGCCGCCGTCCGACCCCGCAGGCAAGCCGTGGTTCGCGGTCGGCGGGATCACCATGGACAACCTCGACGACGTGCTGGCCGCGGGCGCCCGCCGGGTGGCTGTCTCGCGCGCGATCACCGACGCCGCCGACCCGGCCGCTCAGGCAGCCGAACTCAAGCACCGCCTGGTCAGGGCCTGGAAGGACGACCCGGGAATGGGCCAGGTGGTGTTCGGCGGGATCAAGGGCTGACGTTCAGCTCGCGCGATCGGCGGCGGCCCGGGCGAGGTTCGCCAGCGCCTGCCCGCCCTGCGGGGTCAACCCGGCGTGGCGCAAGCCGTCGATCGCGCTCCTGGTCGCGTCCGTGATCTCCTGCTCGACGACGGCCAGCGCGCCGCTGGCGGCGATGATGTCCTGCGCCACGCCGAGTTCGTGGTCCGACAGGTCCGCCCTGCCCACCAGCCCGGCCAGTTCGTCGGCCGCCGCGGGGGCCGCGAGCCGCAGGGCGTGGGCGAGCAGCGCGGTGAGCTTGCCCTCCCGGAGGTCGCCGCCGGCGGGCTTGCCGGTCACCCGCTCGTCGCCGTAGGCGCCGAGGATGTCGTCGCGCAACTGGAAGGCCCGACCCACCGCAGAGCCGTAGCGGCCCAGCGCCTCGAGCACGTCAGGGCCGGCCCCGGCGAGCGCCGCCCCGAGCTGGAGCGGCCGCACCACCGTGTAGCGGGCCGTCTTGTACTCCAGCACCCGGTCGACCTGCCGGAGCACCTCCTCGGGTGCGGAACGGACGTCGAGGGCGGGGCGGGCCTGGGCGAGGATGTCGAGGAACTGGCCGGTGGTGACCTCGGTCAGCACCGCCTCCATCATCGGCATCGCCCGCTGGATGGTCGCCGCGGGCAGGCCGCTGCGCCGGAACATCTCCTGCGACCAGACCAGCAGCAGGTCGCCCAGCAGGATCGCGCCGCCGCGCCCGAAGGCGTCGGCGTCACCCCGCAACCCCTGCTCGGCATGCCGCGCGGCGAACTGGCGGTGCGCCGCCGGCAGTCCGCGCCTGGTGTCGGAGGCGTCCATCACGTCGTCGTGCACCAGCGCGCTGACGTGCAGCACGTCGAGGCTGGCTGCCGCCCTCACCAGCGGGCCCGGGTCCGCCGGGACTCCCGCTGCCGCCACCCAACCCCAGGCGCAGAACGCCGGACGCAGCCGCTTGCCGCCCGCCGTGAACGCCTCGGCCAGGTCGGCCAGCGGTGCGGCGGCGGGACCGATCTGTGCCAACACCTCGCGCTGGCCAGCGAGGAAGTCGGTGATGGCGCCGGCCACCGCGGCCCGGAAGGCATCGGAGAGGGGCTCTGCGGGGTCGAACATGCAGCCGAGCCTACGGGGCGGCAGCGGTGTGGTGCGGCGGGATCTGGCGCAGGTTGGCGAGGATCTCCGCGGTGGCCCTCGACCGGTTCAGGGTGAAGAAGTGAAGGCCGGGGGCTCCGCCTGCCAGCAGCCGGTCGCACAGCGCGGTGGCGATCTCCAGCCCGACCGCCCGCACCGCGGCGGGGTCGTCGGCGACGGCGTGCAGCGCGTTCACCATGGGGGCGGGCAGCGCGGCCCCGGAGAAGCCGGCGAAGCGCTCGATCTGGGCCAGGTTGGTGACCGGCTGGATCCCGGCCAGGATGGGCAGCCGGCAACCCAGCCTGCGCACCCGCTCGACCAGCCGGAAGTAGGCGTCGGCGTCGAAGAACAACTGGGTGATGGCGAAGTCGGCGCCGGCCGCCTCCTTCTCCGCAAGGATCCTGGCGTCCAGGCCGAAGTCGGAACGCTCCGGGTGGGCGTCGGGGAAGGCGGCGACCCCGACGCAGAAGTCGCCGGTCCGCTTCACCAGCCGGACCAACTCGGTAGCGTTCGGCAGGCCGTCCGGGTGCGGTGACCAGGGTGCTGTCGGCCCCCCGGGTGGGTCGCCGCGGACCGCGAGGATGTGGCGGATGCCGACCTCGGCGTAGGACCTGATCGCCCCTTCGACCTCGGCGCTGGACTGGCTGACGCAGGTCAGGTGTCCCATGGTGCGGAAGCTGGTCCGTTCGGTCACCATCCGGGTCGCATCGATGGTGCGGCTACGGGTGGAGCCGGTGGCGCCGTAGGTGACCGAGACGAAGTCGGGGCGCAGCGGCTCGAGTTCGGCGAGGGCGCGCTGGAGCTGTTCCTGGCCGGCGTCGTCCTTGGGGGGGAAGAACTCGAAGGACATGGTGGGGTGGGTGCCAGCGCTCAGCAGGTCGGCGATGGTCGGCGAGGCGCCGGTGAGCGGGGTTCCAGGCACGCCCGCCACCCTAACCGAGCCCTGACGGCGGGCACCGAAGAGCTTCCGTGGCGGACGCCTGGGCCCTCCGCCCTGGTGCTCGCCGCGCTCACCCGCCGCCGCTACGGCCCCATAACCCCCACAGCGCAGCGAGCGCGAGGGTGCCACGGGCCGGCGCGGAGGGGAAGGCGCCTGCGGTGCGGTGGAGGGGAGCGAAGGTCGGGGTGTCTGGCCGGGGTCGGGGGGAATGACCCCGGCCAGAACGCCCATCGACTCGGTGGAGCCGCGGGAGGTGCGACGCGCGTCAGCTCGGGAGGAGAGCTTGGGGCACTGGGTGCCACCGCGGCGACGAAGATCCCTGGTCGGAGGGTGTGGGGTTCCGCTCCGGTTGTTTCTACTGTGCCGGGCGAATTAGCCGTTCGCTACCTGATTCAGCACCGTTGGTGCAGCTGTTGGTCCTGAGACCGCTCTCATGCTGGTACCCCTGATCAACGGGAGAGCATCAGTCCGCAAAGGGGAGGTCGAGGCCCTCCCGCCACCGCGCCGAGCCCAGGTCGGCCACCACGAGGCGCTGGGTCGGCCGGGTCAACGCCACGTAGAGGACGCGTTCCCCGCCGGAGGACTCCGCCACGATCTCGTCGGGGCTCACCACCACCACAGCGTCGTACTCGAGGCCCTTTGCGCCCAGCGGGGAGACCAGCGCGAGCCGGTCGGCGACGGCCGCCAGGTTCGGCTGCGCCGCAGCCGCCTCCCGCAACGCTGCCAGCCGCGACGGCGGTGCGATCACGCCGATGGTGCCACCCACCTGGCCGGCCAGTTCGCCGACCTGCCCGTCCAGCCACTCGGCGAGGTCGGGCTCGGCCGGATCCGCGAGCAGCGGACGGATGCCGGTCTCGCGGATCGCCCGCGGCAGGTCGGCCCCGGGGAAGGCTCGCTGGACAACGGGCGCTGCGACGTCGAACACCTCGGCGGGGCTGCGGTAGTTGGTCGAGAGCCGGAAGGAGCGGCGCGGGCCGGTGCCCGCGACGTCGTCCATCGCCTGTCGGGACTCGGCCGGGTCTGGCCAGCTGCTCTGCGCCGGGTCCCCGACCACTGTCCAGCTGGCATGCGCGCCGCGTCGGCGCAGCATCCGCCACTGCATCGGGCTGAGGTCCTGCGCCTCGTCGACCAGCAGGTGGGCGAAGGTGTCGTGCGGGTCGTCGTGGGGGTCGACCTCGCGGGCGTCGGTCAGCAGGTCAGCGGTGGTGACGAGCTCGGAGATCCCGGCACCGTCGGGCAGGAAGACGGTCGGCTCCTCCGCCTCGTCGGGCTGGGACGGCCCGAGGATGGCGACCAGTTCGTCCAGCAGGGCGACGTCGGCGACAGTCCAGTCCTCCCCGGCAAGGCCGGCGGCCAGAGCCGCCTGCTCGTCGGCGTCGAGGATTCCGTCCGAGACCGCGGCCACCACCCGCGGGTCGGCGAGCCGGCGCAGCACCGAACGGGCGTCGAGGTCGGGCCACCAGGCCTGCAGGAACATCCGGTAGGAGGCCGAGGAGGCGACCAGGTCGGTCATCGTCGCCAGGTCCATCGCGAGTTCCTCGGGGAGCCGGGCGTGCAGCGCCGCCATCACCTGGGTGACCGCCGCCTGGCGGCCGAGGTTCGCCTTGGTCCGCGACAGCACGTCGCGCCGGATCCGGCGCAGCGCGGCAGCATCGAGGGTGAGCACCTCGCCCTTCACGGTGACCCGCAGCATCGGCTCGTCGGCACCGACCTCGAGCAGGGGGAGGTCCACCAGTCGGCGCAGCACCCGCAGCATCCGCAGGCTTCCCTTGACTGCCGCCGCAGCCGGCGCGTCCTGGACGTCGCTGGCGAACCCGAGGACGTCGACGGCGACCTGGCCGATGGCGCGCAGGGTGACCGAGTCCTCACCGAGGGAGGGCAGCACCCGCTCGATGTAGTTCATGAACAGGGCGCTCGGCCCGACCACGAGGATGCCGCCACGCTCGTAGCGGCGCCGGTTGGAGTACAGCAGGTAGGCGGCGCGGTGCAGCGCGACGACGGTCTTGCCGGTCCCGGGGCCGCCGGCGATCACGGTGACGCCGGTGTGGTCGGCCCGGATCGCCTCGTCCTGCTCGGCCTGGATGGTGGCCACGATGTCGCGCATCCGGTGCCCGCGGGCACGTTTCAGCGAGGCCATCAGGGCGCCCTCGCCGACGATCACCAACTCGCGCTGCGCGGAGGCATCCAGCAGGTCGTCCTCGATGCCGGTCACCTTGTCGTTGCGGCAGCGAAGGACCCGGCGGCGGACCACGCCCATCGGCTCGGCGGCGGTGGCGCGGTAGAACGGCTCGGCCGCCCGGGCCCGCCAGTCGATCACCAGCGGCTCGTACTCCTCGTCGCGTACACCGATCCGACCGATGTAGCTCTTCTCGCCCTCGGTGTTGTCCAGCCGTCCGAAGACCAGTCCCTCGTGCTCGGCGTCCAGCACGGCGAGCCGGCGGGCGGCCTGGAAGGCGAAGGCGTCGCGCTCGAACAGGGCGGTTCCGTCCTCTTCGCGGACGTAGGTGT
The DNA here is from genome assembly GCA_023412435.1 of Actinomycetes bacterium. GTDB lineage: Bacteria > Actinomycetota > Actinomycetes > Propionibacteriales > Propionibacteriaceae > Propionicimonas. The sequence continues at coordinate 6,397 of JAEYNS010000374.1, forward strand.
CGCGATCGGAGGTGTAGATCCGTTGACCGTGGCGGGCGGTGTTGCGGGCCGACCGGGTGGCCAGGTCGAGATGGCGGTAGACGAGATCGACGTGTGCCTGCTCAATGGCGAGTTCATGGGCCAGGGTGGAGGTGGCACCTGCTGAATCCACGTTCGTCCTTCTGGGTAGGTAGCGACCGTCCAGTCTACGCCCGCAGCCAAGGGTGCTCAGGGCAGCAGGACGATCTTCCCGGCGGCCGAGCGCGACTCACTGAGCCGGTGGGCGGCCGCCGCCTCGGTGAATCCGAAGGTGTGGCTGACGATCACCTGGAACCTCCCCAGCGCCGCGAGCCCTGCGACCCGGGCGAGAGCCCGGGCGTCCCCCCGCTCGGAGGTCACCCGCGCGCCGCGCTCGGCGGCGGTGAAGTTGGCGATGCTCACGACTGCCTGCGGACGGGGTGCGAGCGCCAGCAGGTCGTCCAGCTGGCTGCCCGCGGCGTCGGCGACAAGGGTGGGCCCCGACGGCGCCAGCACCCTGACCCGCTCGACCAGCCCGGGGCCGTAGCCGGTGGCCTCGGCGCCAAGGGACGCCAGCAGCCCGTGGTTGGCCGGACTGGCGGTGCCCACCACCCGGGCTCCCCGCAGCACGGCCAGCTGGACTATCGCCTGGCCGACGCCACCGGCGGCACCGTGGACCAGGACGATGTCGTCGGCGCCGACCTCGAGCAGGTCGACCACCCTGGTCGCGGTGTCGGCCACCACCGCGAGCCCGCCCGCCTGGACGGCCGTGAGGCCTCCTCCCGGTTGCCCGGCCCAGGACGACAGCAGCGCGTACTCGGCGGCCGCCCCGCCCACGGTGAAGC
>JAEYNS010000002.1 GCA_023412435.1 Actinomycetes bacterium
GTGCGGGCCACCACCGCGTCGAGGGTGCCGGGCGACAGCGCCGCCCGCTCCCCGACCAGCACGATGGTGTCGGCGCCCAGGCTGACGCCGGCCAGAGCCGCCGCCTCCTCACCGGGCAGGGTGGGTACCACTGTCGCGCCCAGCTTCGCGGTGCCGTTGCTGGCGTACGGGGCGAGCGTGACCACCTTCACGTCGTTCTTGCGGACCGCCTTGCGCAGCCGCAGGAAGATGGCCGCCGCCTCCTCCTCCGGCTCGAGGCAGACCAGCACCACCTGGCCCGCGGTCTCCAGATCGGCGTAGGTGACGCCGTCGCCGAGCGCGCGTCCGGCGACCTCGGAGGTGAGGAACGCGGTCTCCTCGGCCGTGGCCGGGCGGGAGCGGAAGTCGATGTTGTTGGTGCCGAGCACCGTCCGGGCGAACTTGGCGTAGCCGTAGGCGTTCTCGACGGTCAACCGGCCACCGGGCAGGACGCCGGCGCTGCTGCCCGCGGCGCGGAGCCCTGCGACGGCGGCGTCGACAGCCTCGGCCCAGCTGGCCACCTTCAGCACGCCGTCGCGGCGCACCAGCGGGTGCGTGATCCGGTCGTCACCGCGTCCGTAGACGAAGGCGAACCGGCCCTTGTCGCAGTTCCACTCCTCGTTGACCTGCGGGTTCTCGCCGGCCAGCCGGCGCTTGACCTGGAAGTGGCGCTGGTCGACCCGCAGCGAGCAGCCGCCGGCGCAGTGCTCACAGGTCGACTCGGTCGACACCAGGTCGAACGGACGGGCCTCGAACCGGTAGGACACGCTGGTGAGGGCGCCGACAGGGCAGATCTGGATGACGTTGCCCGAGAAGTAGGAGTTGTAGGGCTGCTCGGCGTACTTGCCGACCTGCTGCAGGGCGCCGCGTTCGACGAGCGCGATGAACGGGTCGCCGGAGATCTGCTCGGAGAACCGGGTGCACCGGGCGCACAGCACGCAGCGCTCCCTGTCGAGCAGGATCTGGGCCGAGATCGGCACCGGCTTGGGGAAGGTGCGCTTGACACCCTCGTAGCGCGACTCGCCGTAGCCGTTGCGGAGGGCCTGGTTCTGCAGCGGGCACTCGCCGCCCTTGTCACAGATCGGGCAGTCGAGCGGGTGGTTGAGCAGCAGGAATTCCAGCATCCCGGCCTGGGCCTTCTCGGCGACGGGGCTGGTCACCTGGGTGCTGATCTTCATGCCCGGCGCGCACTCGAGGGTGCAGGAAGCCTGCGGCTTGGGCATGCCGCGGCCATTGCCCATGTCGGGAACCTCGACCAGGCACTGCCGGCAGGCGCCGACCGGGTCGAGCAGCGGGTGGTCGCAGAACCGCGGGATCGCGATCCCGATCATCTCCGCGGCACGGATCGCCAGCGTCCCCTTCGGCACCTGGACCTCGATACCGTCGATGGTCACCGCGATCGTGTCGACCTGGGCCACCGCCTCGCCCGGCTTGCTGACGACGCTCATACATGGCTCCCTTCAGGCACCTCGAACAGGGCGCTCCGACCGTAGGGGAACAGCTCCCACGCGGGGGTGTGGTACCCGGCCTCGAACTCGGGACGGAAGTGCTTCACGGCCGAGGTGACACAGGCGACCGCGCCGTCGGCGAGGGCACAGAAGGACCTGCCGCCGATGTTGTCGCAGATGTCGAGCAGCTTCTCGACGTCGCCCTCGACGGCGGCCCCGTCCTCGAACTTCTTCAGCAACTGGACCAGCCACCAGGTGCCCTCACGGCAGGGGGTGCACTTGCCGCAGGACTCGTGCTTGTAGAACTCGACCCAGCGCAGCGTGGTGCGGACCACCGAGACCGTCTCGTCGAAGACCTGCAGGGCCTTGGTGCCGAGCATGCTGCCGACCCCTGCCATCCCCTCGTAGTCGAGCGGGACGTCGAGGTGCTCACCGGTCAGGATCGGTGTCGAGGAGCCGCCCGGCGTCCAGAACTTCAGCTGGTGCCCGGCCCGCACCCCGCCGGCGAGGTCGAGCAGTTCGCGCAGGGTGATGCCGAGCGGGGCCTCGAACTGGCCCGGCCGGGCGACGTGGCCGGACAGCGAGTAGAGGGTCATGCCCTTGGACTTCTCGGTGCCCATGGAGGAGAACCAGGAGGCACCGTTGGCGACGATCGCCGGGACCGACGCGATCGACTCCACGTTGTTGATCACCGTCGGCGAGGCGTACAGGCCCGCCACCGCGGGGAACGGCGGACGCAACCGGGGCTGGCCGCGGTGGCCCTCGAGGGAGTCGAGCAGCGCCGTCTCCTCGCCGCAGATGTAGGCTCCGGCGCCGGCGTGGACGATGATGTCGAGGTCGAAGCCGGAACCGTGGATGTTCCTGCCCAGGTGGCCGGCGGCGTAGGCCTGCTCGACGGCGTTGCGGAGCCGGCGGATCACATGCAGCACCTCGCCGCGGATGTATACGAACGCGGTGTGGCAGCCGATCGCGTAGGAGGAGAGGATCATCCCCTCCACCAGGGTGTGCGGCGAGGCCAGCAGCAGCGGGATGTCCTTGCAGGTGCCCGGCTCGGACTCGTCGGCGTTCACCACCAGGTACCGCGGGTTGGGGTTGTCCTTGGGCACGAAGCTCCACTTCATGCCGGTCGGGAAGCCTGCGCCGCCGCGGCCGCGCAGGCCGGCGGCCTTGACCAGCTCGGTGAGCTCGTCGGGGGTCATCGCGAACGCCTTGTCGAGCGTGCCGTAGCCGCCGTCGGCGGTGTAGCTGGCGATGTCCCAGGACTTGTCCGTGCCCCAGTTGGCGGTGAGGACGGGCGTGAGCAGGTCGGTCACAGCGCTGACTCCTCCGGGTCGGGGGCCTTCCAGCCCTTGGTCTCGGCCACCCGCTTGCCGAGCAGCGAGGCCTCGCCCGCACTCGGGCCCTCGTCGGCGCGGCCGTCGCTGAACCCTGCCAGCACCCGCTCCGCCTCACGCCAGGAGGTGATCGTGGCGCCGCGGGTCGAGGTGACGGGCCGGCCCTGGGCCAGGTCGTCGAGCAACTCGTCGGCCTTCTGAGGGGTCATGTTGTCCATGAACTCCCAGTTGACCATCATCACCGGCGCGAAGTCGCAGGCGGCGTTGCACTCGATCCGCTCCAGCGAGAAGGTGCCGTCCGGGGTGGTCTCGTCCGGGCCGATACCCAGCCGGTGCGAGACCCGCTCCAGCAGCGCGTCCCCGCCCATCACGGCGCACAGCGCGGTGGTGCAGACCCCGACGTGGTGCTTCCCGGCGGGGCGGCGGCGGTACATCGTGTAGAAGGTGGCCACGCCGGACACCTGCGCGGTGCTGATCCCCAGGATCTCCGCGCACGCCTTCACCCCGGCCGGCGAGACCCGTCCGTCGACGCTCTGCACCAGGTGCAGCATCGGCAGCAGCGCGGACCGCGGCTGCGGGTAGCGGGACGCGAGCTCGCGCAGCTCGTCCATCGTGGTCTGGTCGATGTTGGTCGACAGGTCGCTCATGTCGACGCTGCCGGACTCCTCGAAGTGCGACTGGAACTCGTGGCCGCTCATCGGTCAACCCCTCCCATCACCGGATCGAGCGATCCGACGGCAACCACGATGTCGGCCAGCATCCCGCCCTCGCACTGGATCGGGATCGACTGCAGGTGGTTGAACCCCGGGTCCCGCATGTGCGCGCGGTACGGCCGGGTACCGCCGTCGGAGACGACGTGGCAGCCGAGCTCGCCCTTGGGGCTCTCGATCGGCACATAGGCCTGCCCCGCCGGCACCCGGAAGCCCTCGGTCACCAGCTTGAAGTGGTGGATCAGCGCCTCCATGGACTCGCCCATGATGTGCTTGATGAGCTCGTGGGAGTTGCCCTGACCGTCCGGCCCCATCGCGAGCCGGCTGGGCCAGGCGATCTTCGGGTCGTCGATCATCACCGGCTCACCGGTGGACGCGTCCAGCCGCTCCATGCACTGCTTGACGATCCGCAGGCTCTCCCACATCTCGGCGAGCCGGACGCGGAACCGTCCGTAGGCGTCACAGGTGTCCCAGGTGGGGACGTCGAACTCGTAGGTCTCGTAGCCGCAGTACGGCTGGGACTTGCGAAGGTCCAGCGGGTAGCCGGTCGAGCGAAGCACCGGGCCGGTGACGCCCATGGCCATGCAGGCGGTGAGGTCCTGGTAGCCGATCCCGACCATCCGGCCCTTGAAGATCGGGTTCTCGTTGCAGAACGCCGCGTACTCGGGCAGGTGCTTCTCCAGCCAGGTCACCAGGTCGCGCAACTGGGCGATGCCGGTCTCGGGCAGGTCGCCCGCCACCCCGCCGGGGCGGATGTAGGCGTGGTTCATCCGCAGGCCGGTGACGGCCTCGAAGAAGTCGAGGATCATCTCCCGCTCGCGGAACCCGATGGTCATCACGGTGAGCGCGCCGATCTCCATACCGCCGGTGCCGATCGCGATGAGGTGGGAGGCGATCCGGTTGAGCTCCATCATCAGCACCCGCAGGTCGGTGGCGCGCTGCGGGATCCGGTCCTCGATCTCGAGCAGCCGCTCGATCGACAGGCAGTAGGCGACCTCGTTGAAGATCGGGGCCACGTAGTCCATCCGGGTCACGAAGGTGACCCCCTGCGTCCAGTTCCGGTACTCCATGTTCTTCTCGATACCGGTGTGGAGGAACCCGATACCGGGCCGGATGCTCTTCACTGTCTCGCCGTCGCACTCGACCATGAGCCGGAGCACGCCATGGGTGGACGGGTGCTGCGGGCCCATGTTGATGACGAGGGTCTCGTCGCCGCGTTCGGCCTGCTCCCTGGCGATGTCGGCGAAGTCACCGCCGCCCATCGCGGTGTAGACGGTGCCCTCGGTCTCTTCGCCGGGGTTGGCGTAGTAGTCGGTGTGCTGGGCGGTCATCAGTAGCTCCTGCGCTGGTCGACAGGCGGCACGGTGGTGCCCTTGTACTCGATGGGGATCCCGCCGAGCGGGTAGTCCTTGCGCTGCGGGTGGCCTACCCAGTCGTCCGGCATCAGGATGCGGGTCAGGTAGGGGTGGCCGTCGAACTGGATGCCGAACATGTCCCAGGTCTCCCGCTCGTGCCAGTCGGCGGCGGGGTAGGTCGCCACCACGCTGGGGACGTGCGGGTCGGCGTCGGGGCAGGTGGTCTCCACCCGCAGCCTGCGGTTGTGGGTGATCGAGGCGAGGTGGTACACGACGTGCAGCTCGGCGCCGGGGTCGTCGGGGTAGTGGACGCCGGAGACGCTGGCGCACAGCTCGAAGCGCAGCTCGGCGTCGTCGCGCAGGGTGGCCATCACCTCGGTGAGCTTCTCGCGCGGCACGAAGAAGGTGATCTCCCCGCGGTCGACGACCACCTTGATGAAGGGATCGGTCACCAGCGTGGTGATCCGTCCGGTCACCGCGTCGTACCAGTCGCCGAGCGGGCCGACGGCCGCCTGCGGGCGGTAGACCTCACGGACCAGGCCGCCGTAGCCGGAGGTGTCCCCGGTGCCGTCGGTGGTCCACATCCCGCGCTTGGTGGGGATGGGGGCGGCAGGTTCCGGTGTGCCGCCGGCCTGCGCGTCCTCGCGTTCGACGCCGGCCTTGGGGGCTGCCTCGACGTCGGTGACGGGGTCGCTGACGGTCTTCTCCTCGCCCGGCAGCTTGTCGGTCATCGCAGCAGGCCCTTCATCTCGTGGGTGGCGGGGGCGGTCAGCGCCGCCTGCTCGGCTGCCTCGAGGGCCGCGGTCTCGTTGGCCCCGATCGGCCGCTTGGCCACGATGTCCTTCTTGAGCTTGAACATCGCGTCGATCAGCATGTCGGGCCGGGGCGGGCAGCCCGGCACGTAGACGTCGACGGGCACGAGGTGGTCACCGCCCTGGACGATCGCGTAGTTGTTGAACATGCCGCCCGACGACGCGCACACACCCATCGCCACCACCCACTTCGGGTTCGGCATCTGGTCGTAGACCTGGCGCAGCACCGGGGCCATCTTCTGGCTCACCCGGCCGGAGATGATCATCAGGTCGGCCTGCCGGGGGGACGCCCGGAAGACCTCCTGGCCCCAGCGCCCGGCGTCGAACCGCGGCGCTCCGTAGGCCATCATCTCGATCGCGCAGCAGGCCAGCCCGAAGGTGGCGGGCCAGAAGGATGCCTGGCGCATCCAGCCGAACACCCCCTCGAGGGTGGTCAGCACTACGCCCTGCGGGATCTTGTCCTCAATACCACCGGCCATCGCTCGCCTCCTCAGTCCCACTCCAGGCCGCCACGGCGCCACACGTACAGGTAGGCGACGAAGACCGTCGCCATGAACAGCACCATCTCGATCAGCGCGAACCAGCCCAGCTGCCCGAAGGCGACCGCCCACGGGTACAGGAAGACGGTCTCGATGTCGAAGATGATGAACAGCATCGCGATGATGTAGTACTTCACCGGGAACCGGCCGCCGCCCTCGGAAACGGGGGTGGGATCGATGCCGCACTCGTAGGCCTCGTACTTGGCACGGTTGTAGCGGCGCGGCCCCAGGAACGAACTCAGCAGCACCGAGATGGCCAGAAAACCCGCGGCCAGAGCCATGATGCCGAGGATCGGGACGTAGGGACTCATCTGCTAGCCCAACCTTCCTGGGTGCGGTGTCGGCCTGGTCATGCTGAGGGTGCCACCTTCGCCAACGCGGTAATGACCTTGTCCATCCAATCACCATCGCGGGTGTCGTAGAGGTGGGCGAGGAGCTTCATGGTGAATTTCATCAGGGTCGGACGGGGCAGCCCGTAGCGCGTGCACAGGTGCATCACCTGCGGGTGCTCGATCAGCGACACGAAGACCTGACCCAGCCGGAAGTAGCCGCCCCACTCCGACTTCAGGCGGGTGACGTACCCCTCCAGGGCCCGCTCCGCACTGGGCGTCCCGAACCCGCGGAACCTGGCATCGGTGATCGCGTCGGCCGCCATCTCGGCCGCCTCCATGGCGTAGGCGATGCCCTCGCCGTTGAACGGGCTCACCATCCCGCCGGAGTCGCCGACCAGCAGCAGTCCCCTGGCGTAGGCGGGCTGGCGGTTGAAGCTCATCGGGAGCGCCGCGGAGCCGATGGTGCCGACCTGGTTCTCCTCGGTGAAGCCCCACTCGGGCGGGGTGTTCGCCAGCCAGGCACGCAGCATCGCGCGGTAGTTGCCCTTGTTCGAGGTGGCCGTCGAACTGACGGTGCCGAGGCCCACGTTGCAGGTGCCGTCGCCCATCCCGAAGACCCAGCCGTAGCCGGGCAGCAGGTTGGACTCCCCCGGCTTGCCGTCCCACAACTCGAGCCACGACTCCATGTAGTCGTCGTTGGAGCGCGGGCTCTGGAAGTAGGTGCGGACCGCGACGCCCATCGGGCGGTCCTTGCGCTTGGCGAGCCCCATCGACAGCGCCAGCCGGGACGAGTTGCCGTCCGCGGCGATCACCACCGGGGCGGAGAAGGTGCGTCCGTCCCTGGTGGTCACCCCGGTGATCCGGTCGGTGCGTGGGTCGACCACGGCGCCGGTCACCGTGCTGTTCTCCAGCAGCGTCGCACCGCCGGCGACGGCATGGTCGGCCAGGATCTAGTCGAAGTCGGCGCGGCCGCGGACCAGACCGTAGGGGGGGAACTCCGCCAGCTCCGGCCACGGCAACTCGAACGGCTCCTTCCGCCCGCCGTAGACCCGCAGGCCCTTGTTGCGCAGCCACACCGTCTCGTCGCTGGTGTCGATGCCGAGCTTGACGAGTTGCTTGACCGCGCGCGGGGTGAGACCGTCGCCGCAGACCTTCTCGCGGGGGAAGGTGCTCTTCTCCAGCAGCGTCACCGTCAGGCCCCGCTCCGCGAGGTAGCGGGCCGCCGTCGAGCCACCCGGGCCGGCCCCGACGACGATCACGTCGGATTGCGACTCGGACATGGGCTGTGGCTCCTGACTACTGCTTGTGGGCCCGGCCAGTCTAGGGCCAACTGCGACTTGCTTTCTTCCCGATGAATGAGGTACCCGTACCCCGATCGGGTGCGGTTTCGCGCCGTTTCGGGGGCGGGGCTATCCTGCGTGGGTGCGTGACCTCCCGCCCGGGCCTGTCTGGCGGGCCAAGACCATCGCGATCTCGGACCCCGGGCCGCTGGAGGCTTTCCTCCCTCCCGGACCTGTCGTGGCCTGGCTGCGCCGCGGCGACGGCATGGTGGGGATCGGTGAGGCGGCCCGGCTGGACGGGGCCACGCCCGCTGCGGCCGACCGGTGGTGGCACGACTTCGCCGCCGCCGTGGAGATCGACGCCGAGTTGGCGGGGGTGGGCTCCACCGCGGGCCCTGTCGTGTTCGCGTCCTTCCCGTTCGACCCCGACAACACCTCTCACCAGTCGGTACTCGTGGTACCCCGCGTCGTGGTGGGACGTCGACGCGGCCGGTCCTGGGTCACCTGGCTGAGCCGCGACGGCGAGGCCGAACTGCCGCTGCCGCAGCCGGCCGCCGACCTGATCGGCCGTCCCCGGGTGCTCGGCGTCTCGGCCCGGGCGCTGGACCGGCAGGGGTGGGAGCGGATCGTCGCCGAGGCGGTCGAGCGGATCGGGCGCGACGACCTCAGCAAGGTGGTGCTCGCCCGTGGTGCGACGGTGGAGGCCGATGCCCCGATCGACCCGCGCTGGCTGGTCGGCACCCTGGCCGGCGACTATCCGACCTGCTGGACCTACTGGGTCGACGGCCTGGTGGGTGCCTCCCCCGAGATGCTGGTGCGGCTCGAGGGCGGGCTGGCGATGTCGCGGGTGCTGGCCGGGACGATCCGCCGCAACGGCGGGGAGGAACTCGACCTGAAGCTGGCCCACGGACTGGCTCGCTCGAGCAAGAACCTCATCGAGCACGAACTGGCGGTCGACTCGGTCGCCGCGGCGCTGGCACCGTTCTGCTCCGGCATGAACGTGCCGGACGCCCCGTACGTGCTGGAGCTTCCGAACGTGCTGCACCTCGCCTCGGATGTGACTGCCGTCGCCCACGGCGGCGTGAGCGCGCTGCGGCTGGCGGCCGAGCTGCACCCGTCTGCCGCAGTCTGCGGCACCCCCACGGCCACCGCCCGACGGGCCATCGCCGAACTGGAGAACCTCGACCGGGGCCGCTACTCGGGCCCGGTGGGCTGGATGGAGGCCAACGGCGACGGCGAGTTCGCGATCGCGCTGCGTTGCGGCCACCTCGACGCCGACCGGCGCTCGATCACGCTCTACGCCGGCTGCGGCATCGTCGCCGAATCCGACCCCGCCGAGGAGTACGCCGAGACCGAGGCCAAGCTCGTCCCGATGCTTGAGGCGCTCGGGGTGGAGGTCCCGAGGCACTGAGGTCCGCCTGGGCTGCGGCACCGGAACTGGGGACAGTCCCTCGGTCTGTGCCTTGCCTGCGTTCGTGCCTTTGGAGGGACAGTCCCCCTGACGGGTGTCTCCGGTCAGGACTCCAGGAGGCCGCGGATGTCGTCGGCGGTCAGCGGGGCGGCCAGGTCGTTGCCCCGTCCCATCACGGCGTCGAACAGGTCGCGCTTGCGGCGCTGCAGCGCCACCACCTTCTCCTCGATGGTGTCCTCGCTGACCAGCCGGTACACCATCACCGGCTTGTCCTGCCCGATCCGGTGGGTGCGGTCGATCGCCTGGGTCTCGGCGGCCGGGTTCCACCACGGGTCGAGGATGAACACGTAGTCGGCCTCGGTCAGGGTGAGTCCGAAGCCGCCGGCCTTGAGGCTGATCAGGAAGACCGGGTCCGCCGAGGACCGGAAGGCGTCGATCCGCGCCTGGCGGTCGCGCGTCCTGCCGTCCAGGTAGGAGTAGCCGATCCGCTCGTGGTCCAGCCGCTCGCGGACCAGCTTGAGGAACCGCGTGAACTGGCTGAAGACCAGCGCCCGGTGGCCCTCGGCCGCGAGTTCACTGACCAGTTCGACGAGGGTGTCGATCTTGGCCGAGTGGGCGGGGGCGTCCTCCTCGACCAGCACCGGCGACAGGCTGAGCTGGCGCAGCAGGGTCAGCGAGCGCAGGATCGCGACCCGGTTGCGGTCCAGGTCGTCGACCAGGCGCAGCACCCGCTTCCGCTCCGCCGCCAGGTGCCGGTCGTAGATCCGCCGGTGCCCCGGCCCCAGGGCCACCTCCAGCACCTGCTCCTGCTTCGGCGGCAGTTCCGTGGCGACCGACTCCTTCGTCCGGCGCAGCATCAGCGGGCGGACCCGCCGGTGCAGGCGGGAGAGCGCCTCCGGGTCGCGTCCTGACTCGATCGGACGCCGGTACAGCTCGGCGAACACGTCCGGGTCGGCGAACAGCCCGGGCGCAGTCAGCGACAGCAGCGACCACAGGTCCATCAGGTTGTTCTCCAGCGGCGTGCCGGTGACGGCGAACTTGACCCGTGCGGTCAGTCGGCGCACCGCCTTGTAGGCGCGGGTGGCGCGGTTCTTCACGAACTGCGCCTCGTCCAGCACCACGGCCTCCCACCGGCCCTCGGCGTAGGCACGATCCTCAAGCCGGAGCAGCGTGTAGGAGGTCACGACGAGATCGGCGCCCGCCCTCAGCTCGGCCAGCGACTCGGGCCGCTTGCCCTCGGTGGCCTGGACGGTGCGCACCCGCAGCCCGGGCGCGAACCGTTCCGCCTCGCCCGCCCACGTGCCGACGACGGAGGTCGGGGCGACGACGAGCACCGGCTCGGTCAGTTCGCCACGCTCGGACGCGGCCGCCACCGCCGACAGCACCTGGAGGGTCTTGCCCAGCCCCATGTCGTCGGCGAGCACCCCGCCGAGCCCGGCTCGCCACAGGAAGTCGAGCCACCGGTAGCCGACCAGCTGGTAGGGACGCAGCGTGGCCCTGATTCCGGACGGCACCTCCACCGCGGGGAGATCGGTGTTGTCGAGCAGTCCGCCGACCGCCCGCCGCCAGGCGCTGGACTGCTCGGCCTGCACGCCGAGGTCGACCAGGTCCTGCCACAGCCCCGCCTGCTCAGCACGCAGTCGTAGCGTGCCTGCCGCCGGCTCGGCCTGCAGCTGCCTCGCCTCCTCGATGATCCGTCGGAGTTCCTCGAGTTCTGGCCGGTCGAGGCTGAACCAGGTGCCGGAGTCGAGGATCAGGTGGGAGTCGCCGCGCGCCAGTGCGCTGAACAGCTCGGCGAACTCGACCTGCTCGCCGTCGATGCTGACCTTCACCGCCAGGTCGAACCAGTCGGTGGCGCCGTCGGGCGCGTCGGACACCGCGACCTGCACCAGGGGGGCGGCGTCGGTGTGGCGGTAGTCGGTCGGAGTGCCGTCCAGTTCCACCTCCAGGTCGTCGAGCGCCTGCAGGAAGGGGAGCCACTCGCTGACGAAGGCCGCGGTGTCGGCGCCGACGAGTTCGCCCGACCCGGTCAGCCGGTCGCGACCCAGTTGATCGGTGACTACCGCCCACGGACGCCGCGGCAGCCCGGCCAGCAACGCGGC
>JAEYNS010000009.1 GCA_023412435.1 Actinomycetes bacterium
CGCGGTGGACCACCAGCACCAGCGCCCAGCTGAGCGGGAGCAGCACCGCCAGCCCCAGGTGTGAGGCGACCATCCCTGCCGGCGTCTGGAAGGCCCGTCCGGCCGTGGCGTAGTCCGCGAACGAGCCGGGGTCGCCGGCCAGCGACCAGGCGATCGCGAGCGCCAGCTGGATGATCACAGGGGTCAGCGCCAGGAAGGTCAGCACGCCGAGCCCGACCCCGAACAGCCCGCGGACCGTCGGCAGCCAGCGCGGTGCACCGTCCACCTCGCCGACCTCGAGAACGTGCGGGTAACGCACCCCGGGGGGCGGCTGGCGGGTGGCCAGGACGGCCGGCCCGGCTCCGACCCCCGCAGGGGCCACGCTCAGTCCTCCTGCCCGACGACCGGGTTGGTGAGGGTTCCGATGCCGGCGATGGTGACCGAGATCTCGTCGCCGGGCACCACCCGCGCCACCCCAGCCGGTGTCCCGGTCAGGATCACGTCCCCGGGCAGCAGGGTGGTGTAGCTGCTGATGTGCGAGACGAGGTCGGCGACCTTGTGCACCATCAGCGAGGTGTTGGCGTCCTGCTTCACCTCACCGTTGACGGTGGTGGTCAGGTCGAGGTCGTCCACCTCCGGCAGCTCGAGGTGGGTGACGATCCACGGACCGAGGGGACAGAACGAGTCGTAGCCCTTGGCGCGCGCCCACTGGTCGTCGGTGCGCTGCAGGTCGCGGCAGGTGACGTCGTTGCCGATGGTGTAGCCGAAGATCACCTCGGGGACCCGCTCCACCGGAACCCGCCGGCAGATCCGTCCGATCACCACGGCGAGCTCGCCCTCGAACTGAAGGTCCTCAGTCTCCGGGGGGTGGACGATCGCCTCCCCCGGGCCGATCACCGCCGTGTTGGGCTTGAAGAAGGTGAGCGGCGTCTCGGGCACGTCGTTGCCGAGTTCGGCGGCGTGGGCGGCGTAGTTGCGTCCCACCGCCACCACCTTGCTGCGCGGGATGACCGGAGCGAGCAGCCTCACGTCGGCCAGGGCGAGCCGCTCGCCGGTGTAGTGGACGGGCCCGGCCAGCGGGTCACCGGTGACCACCGCCACCGTCTCGGGGTTCGGCCCGCCGTCGGACTCGAGCTCGACGACGCCGAAGGCGGTCTCGCCGCCGTGGGAGAAACGTGCAACGCGCATGCGTCACACCCTATTCGGCGACGATGTTCGCCAGCGGCTCCCCAGCCGCGAACCGCTCCAGCTGGGACTTCATCAGCCGGTGGACGCGTGGGTAGAAGGCGTCCGCTTGGCCACCGCCGTGCGGGCTGATGAACACACCGGGCAAGGTCCACAGCGGGTGGTCCGACGGCAGCGGCTCGGGGTCGGTGACATCGAGAGAGGCCCGGATCCGGCCGTCCTTCACCGCGTCGACCAGGGCCGCGGTGTCCACCACCTTGCCCCGCGCGACGTTGACCAGCAGGGCGCCGTCCGGCATCGCGGCGAGTTCCTCGGCTCCGATCAACCCCTCGGTCTGCGGGGTGAGCGGGGTGATCACGAAGACCACGTCCGCCTCCGCGAGCAACGAGCGGAGCTCGGTGACCGGGTGGACGAGCGGGTCGGTGCGGGGGCTGCGTGCGACCCGGGTGACAGAGGCCACCTCGAAGGCAGCCACGCGGCGCTCGATCGCGGCGCCGATCCGTCCGTAGCCGACGATCAGCACGCGGCGGTCCGCCAGCGAATCGGCGAACTCGAGGTTCCAGGTCCCGGTCGGCATGTTGCGGGCGAACGTGTCGAGCTTGCGCAGGTTCACCAGGGCCAGCGCCACGGCGAGCTCGGCGGTCGCGGTGTCGTGCACCCCGGCGGCGTTGGCCAGCTTCATCCCCGGCCGCAGGAACGGAACGTAGTTGTCGTAGCCTGCCGACTGCAGCTGGATCACCTGCAGGCTGGTCATCTCGTCGATCCGAGCCAGCAGCGGCAGCGGCGGCGCCATGTAGGGGGCGACCAGCAGCTCGACCTCACCGATCGACTCCGGCAGGTCGCCGTCCCGGCGGTAGTAGTCGGCCGAGAGCCCCTCGGGCAGTGATCCGAGCGCGGCCACAGCCTTCGCCTCGTCGTCGAACGGCAGCCAAACCCGCTTCGCCATGCCACATCCTCCTGGTCGTCGTCGGCAGCCCCACCCTACGGCCGATTCCCGACCGGGTGAGCACCTCCAGGCGAAGTCAGCGGCGCTAGCCTGTCGCCATGAGCTTTGATGCCGTGGAACTGATCCGCGCCAAGCGGGACGGGGCGACCCTCAGCGACGACGCCATCGGGTGGCTGATCCGCTCGTACACCGATGACGAGGTGACCGCCGAGCAGATGGCCGCGATGGCGATGGCGATCTTCTTCCGCGGCCTCGACCCGCGCGAGCTGTCCACCTGGACCTCGGCGATGATCGCGACCGGGGAGCGGATGGACTTCTCGTCGCTGTCCCGGCCGACGGTCGACAAGCACTCCACCGGTGGGGTGGGCGACAAGATCACGCTGCCGCTGGCGCCGCTGGTGGCCGCCTGCGGTGCCGCCGTCCCCCAGTTGTCGGGACGGGGGCTCGGCCACACCGGCGGCACCCTCGACAAGCTCGAGGCGATCCCCGGCTGGCGGGCCGACCTGAGCAATGCCGAGATGCTGCGCCAGCTCGAGGAGGTGGGGGCGGTGATCTGCGCGGCGGGCTCGGGCCTGGCCCCTGCCGACAAGAAGCTGTACGCGCTGCGGGATGTGACCGGCACCGTGGAGTCGATCCCGATGATCTCCGCCTCGATCATGAGCAAGAAGATCGCCGAGGGCACCGCGGCCCTGGTGCTGGACGTGAAGACCGGCGCCGGGGCGTTCATGAAGGAGCGGGCGGACGCCGAGGCCCTGGCCCGCACGATGGTGGGGCTCGGCCAGGCCGCGGGGGTGCGGACCGTCGCGCTCGTCACCGACATGTCGATCCCGCTCGGCCGGTCGGCGGGCAATGCCGTGGAGGTCGCCGAATCGGTCGAGGTGCTGGCCGGCGGTGGTCCGTCCGACGTGGTCGAGCTGACCCTGGCGCTGGCACGCGAGATGCTGGCCTGCGCCGGCATCGACGCCGACCCCGAGCAGGCCTTGGCCTCCGGCAAGGCGATGGACACGTGGCGGGCGATGATCGCCGCCCAGGGCGGCGACCCGGACGCGCCGCTGCCGACGGCGCGGCACACCGAGGTGGTTGTCGCCGAGCAGGACGGCGTCCTGACCGCGATGGATGCGATGGCGGTCGGGCTGGCGGCGTGGCGCCTGGGGGCCGGACGGGCCAGGCAGGGGGATCCCGTCCAGGCCGCCGCCGGAGTCACCTGGCAGGCCGGCGTGGGCGACCGGGTCCGCTCCGGCGACCCGCTGTTCACCCTGCACACCGACACCCCGGAGCGGATCGAGCGCGCCCGGCAGGCGCTGGAGGGCGCTGTCAGCTACGCCGAGGACGCCCCGCCGCGCGACTCGCTCGTCCTGGAGCGGATCGACCAACCCTGACGGCCGCCGCCCAGAACTCCCCACAACGCCCAGAACTCCCCAGAACGCCGAGGACTACCTCAGGGAGGGAGCGCTCGGCGCGCTCAGGAGCGCTCGGCCACGCGGCGTGCTCGGCCAAGCTCGTCCTGGGCGGATCGACCCGGCCTGACCGTCCGCCGCCCAGAACTCCCCAGAACGCCGAGGACTACCTCAGGGAGGGAGCGCTCGGCGCGCTCAGGAGCGCTCGGCGGCGGGCGTGGGTCGAGGTCAGGCGACGGTCGAGGCGAGGTTGGGCAGGCTGGGGAGCTCGGCCGCGGGCCGGTCCTCCCGGGCAGCGCGGTGCTTGACCAGCCCCCAGCGGTAGGCGTCGTACAGCGCCTCCCAGCTGGCCTCGACGACGCTGCTGCCCACCCCGACCGTGGTCCAGGTCCGGTCGCCGTCGGTGGTGTCGATGAGGGTCCGCACGATCGCGTCGGTGCCGTGCCCCTGGTCGAGGATGCGCACCCGGTAGTCGGTCAGCTCGAAGTTCTCCACGTCGGGATAGGCCCGCACCAGCGCCCGTCGCAGCGCGACGTCGAGGGCGTTCAGCGGGCCGTGGCCCTCCCCCACCAGTGCCTCGGTGACGCCGTTCACCCGTAGCTTCACTGTGGCCTCCGAGTCGCCCTCGGGCGCCACCACCGAGCTGGTGAACACCCGCCAGGAGACGACCTCGAAGAAGTCGTCGTCGAAGCCCAGCTGCGAGCGCAGCAACAGCTCGAACGAGGCGTCGGAGGATTCGTAGGAGTAGCCGTCCATCTCGCGGGTCTTGACCAGCTCGGTGATCCGGGCCGCCAGCTCGCGGTCGGAGATGTCGTAGCCCAACTCGGTGCCCTTGAGCTGGATGTTCGCCCTGCCCGCCATGTCGGAGACCAGCATCCGCATGTCATTGCCGACAAGGGTCGGGTCGATGTGCTGGTAGAGGTTCGCGTCGACCTTGATCGCGGACGCGTGCAACCCGGCTTTGTGCGCGAACGCCGACAGTCCGACATAGGGCTGCCGGTTGTTCATCGGGAGGTTGGCGATCGCGGCGACCGCGTGGGCGATCCGGGACGCCTCCTGCAGGCAGTCGGGCGGGATCACCTCCCAGCCGAACTTGAGCTGCAGGTTGGCGATCAGGGTGACGAGGTTCGCGTTGCCGGTGCGCTCCCCGGTCTCGTTCATCGTGCCCTGGACGTGCATCACACCGGCCTCGACCGCGGCCAGGGTGTTGGCCACCGCGCAGCCGGTGTCGTTGTGGCAGTGGATACCGAGGTCGACCCCGATCTGGGCTGCCGCCGAGACGATGTCGCCCATCCAGCTCGGCAGCATGCCCCCGTTGGTGTCGCACAGGATGACGACCTCGGCACCGGCCTCGGCCGCCGTCCGGATCACCTCGAGGGCGTAGTCGGCATTGGCCCGATAGCCGTCGAAGAAGTGCTCGCAGTCCACGAACACGCGCCGGCCGTGCTCGACCAGGTGGGCGACGGTGTCGCGGATCATCTCGAGGTTCTCGGCCAGCGTCGTCTTCAGTGCCCGGTGGACGTGCTCGTCGTGGCTCTTGGCGACGATGCACACCACCTCGGTGCGGGCGTCCAGCAGGGCCTGCACCTGCGGGTCCCTGGCCGCGGTCGTGCCCGCCTTGCGGGTGGCGCCGAAGGCGACCAGCTTGGCGTGCTTGAGTTCGAGGGCGCCTTCGGCCGCCCTGGCGAAGAACTCGGTGTCGCTGGGGTTGGCGCCCGGCCAGCCGCCCTCGATGAACCCGACCCCGAGCTCGTCGAGCAGGCGCGCGATGCGCAGCTTGTCGAGCACGGTCAGGCGCAGACCCTCCTGCTGCGCGCCGTCGCGCAGGGTGGTGTCGTACACGTGGAAGGTGTCGGGAGCCACTGGCTGAGCGTTCATGGGTTTGGACCTCGTGCCGGTTCGGGGAAGCGGTGTTTCGACTGACGAGACTACTGCCCACGGGCCGGACGGTCGCCGGGGGTGACCAGCCTGCGGGATTGACCCGGCGCGGACGCGGCTGACTAGATAGCCGCATGCCGACAACTGTCTACAAGGGCGAGCAGGTGGCGACCGCGGGCGACCTCCCCGTGGTGGGTGCCCGCCTGCCGTCGTTCACCCTGGTGACCCCCGACCTCGACGAGCTCAGCGACGCCGACCTCGCCGGCTCCCGGGTGATCCTCAACATCTTCCCCAGCGTCGACACCGGGATCTGCGCCACCAGCGTGCGCAGGTTCAACGAACTCGCCGCCGGCTTGGCCGACACGCGGGTGGTCTGCGTCTCGATGGACCTTCCGTTCGCGCTGGGCAGGTTCTGCGGCGCCGAGGGGATCGCCAACGTCCTCACCACGTCTGCCTTCCGCTCGTCCTTCGGCAGCGACTACGGCGTCACGATGACCGGCGGACGCGGCGCGGGGCTGTTCGCCAGGGCGCTGGTGGTGGCCGACGCCGACGGCGTCGTGCGCTTCACCGACCTGACCCCCACCGTCCACATGGAGCCGGACTACGACGGAGCCCTCGCCGCGCTCGGCTGACCGGGTGGGAGTCTTGCCAGCGGGGCTTGCCAGCGGGCGGTAGCGGCGCGCACGCTGGCCCTGACCTGCACCCCCGGAGGCTGCCATGACTCCCGCCCCACCCGCCCC
>JAEYNS010000081.1 GCA_023412435.1 Actinomycetes bacterium
GGGCCCCGGGGCGTAGGGGGGGGCCCCCCCCGGGGCCCCAACGATCCGCACCCGGCGCCCGACCGCGTGGACGGTGATCCGGTCGACCCCCTTGGAGCCGGCGGCCCGGCGATGGCTGGCCGGGGCCTCCTCGTCCGCAGGGGTGAAGACCTCGCGTGCATAGGGTGAGTACTGGCGGCGCCCGGCCTCGTTGGCCTCGCCCAGCTCCTCATTGGTGGGTTCGGTGGTGCTCTCCGGCTCGGCGCTCGCCTCAGCCTTCAGGACATCGATTCTGCGGGCCGCCTCGGCGGCGTCGATCCGACCGGCGGCGAGATCGGCGAGGATCGGACCAAGATCAGGTGTGCTCATACCTCAACGGTACGCCGGTTTTCCAGAATGGAAAGCTGTACTTGCTACTTTCACAACAGGTTCAGGGGTGAGTCAGGGCCGGACCCCATGTCTGGCGCCGGGGAGCGTCCCAAACCGTTGCGGGTCGAGGCCCCGGACGAAGGCCACCCCGAAGGCGAGCACGGGGATCACCAGCAGCGCCCCCACGATGCCGGCGAGGGTGGCGCCGACCGCCAGACCGAGCAGCACCGCCAGGGGGTGCAGCTGCACGGCGCGTCCCAACAGGATCGGCTGCAGGAAGTGACCCTCGGCCTGCACCACGAGCACCGTGATGCCGAGCATGATCAGCGCCGTCACCCAGCCGTGGGTGACCAGCGCCAGCAGCACGGCTATCGAACCGGACAGCACGGCGCCGACGACGGGGATGAACGAGACGATGAAGGTGAAGGCGAACAGCGCCCAGGCCATCGGGATCTGCAGGATGAGGGCGCCGATCAGCAGACCGAGGGCGTCCACGAAGGCCACCAGCACCTGGGCCCGCATGTAGGCAACCAGCGAGGTCCACCCGTTCCCGGAGGCGCGGGTGACCCGTGGCCGGTACCGGTCCGGCACCAGCGTCAGGATCGATGTCCAGATCCGGTCGCCGGACGAGATGAAGAAGAAGGTGGCGATCAGCGCGATCGCAGCACCGGCGAAGAAGTGGCCGACCCCGATGCCCGCGTCGGCCAGCATCGAGGCGAGCTGGGAGCTGGACTCGTTCACCCAGGCGGTGAGCTGGGCGATGTAGCCGTCGATGTCGGCCCGCGAGATCCCCAGCGGTCCGTCGGCCAGCCAGGTCAGCAGCGCCTGCAGGCCCGCCACCGACTGGTCGACGAGCTGGGGCATCTCCCGGGCCACCTGCGCGCCGATCGCGGTGAACACGCCGCCGATCACGATCGCCATCACCAGCAGCGAACCCAGCGCCGCGAGCGCGGGCCGGAAGTGCCAGGCCCGCAGCCGCGCGTTCACCCCCGCGAGCAGGGCGGTGAGCAGGACCGCCACCGCGAGCGGGATCGCGACCGCCGAGAAGTACTGCAGCAGCCACCAGATGCCCAGCACGACGGCGGCGACGACCAGGCTGCGCCACGCCCACTCCGAAGCGGTGATCAGCCCCCGCGGAACCGGCGCCGGGGCTGCCGGACGGGGACGACGGGGATGGGGGACGGACACTCCTGCTCCTTCGGGTCTCCCGGGCGTCCGGGGCTGTGCCCCACCGTAGTCGGCGGCGAGGCCACGGCGACCGCGTTCCGGGCCGGTGCGGTGGCCCTAGGCTGGCTGCCGTGACCCAGCCGCGCCCGCTCTCCGAGCTCGTCGCCCCCGACTGGGCAGCTGCGCTGGAGCCGGTCGCCGACCGGGTCTGTGCGCTGGGCGGCTTCCTGCGCCAGGAGCTCGCCGCGGGCAGGGGCTACCTGCCGGCCGGGCCGAACGTGCTGCGGGCCTTCTCCCGTCCGCTGGCGCAGGTGCGGGTGCTGCTGGTCGGCCAGGACCCCTACCCCACGCCCGGCCATGCCGTCGGGCTTTGCTTCTCGGTGGCGCCCGACGTCCGCCCGCTGCCGCGCAGCCTGGTGAACATATACGCCGAACTGGAGGCGGCCCTCGGGATCCCGCCGGCGCCGAGCGGCGACCTCTCCCCCTGGTTCGAGCGGGGTGTCCTGCTGCTCAACCGGGTGCTCACCGTCCGTCCCGGACGGCCGGGGTCGCATCGCGGCAAGGGCTGGGAGGAGGTCACCGACTGCGCCATCGACGCGCTGGTGGCACGCGGCGGGCCGCTGGTGGCGTTGCTGTGGGGACGGGACGCACAGGGCCTGCAGCCCCGGCTGGGCCCCGTCCCCTGCATCACCTCGGCCCACCCCTCGCCGCTGTCGGCCCACGCGGGGTTCTTCGGGTCTCGGCCCTTCAGTCGGGTGAACGCCGCCCTCCAGGCGCAGGGTGCCGAGGGCATCGACTGGCGGCTCGCCGGGCCGTCGCCGGAATGACCCGGCAACAAGGAGTGTTGTAGTTGCCGTGAAGCTCTTCCAGACCGCCCAGGCGTTGCCAGGGCGTGACACCCCGGTCATGTCGGACGCCTGCTGGCACGAGGTCTTCGGACACAAGGTGGGCACCGTGCCGCAGGGGTCGCAGGTCGCCTACTTCGCGATGGGCTGCTTCTGGGGCGCCGAGAAGCTGTTCTGGAACACCCCGGGGGTGACCTCGACGGCTGCCGGCTACACCGGTGGGGTGACGCCCAATCCCACCTACAAGGAGGTCTGCTCCGGGTTCACCGGCCACGCAGAGACGGTGATGGTCGCCTACGACCCGGCCAGGGTGTCCTACCGCGACCTGCTGACCGTGTTCTTCGAGAACCACGACCCGACCCAGGGGATGCGGCGGGGCAACGACCACGGCACCCAGTACCGCTCCGCGATCTACCCGGTCGACCAGGAGCAGGCCGCAGCGGCGTCAGTCGCGGCGTCGGCCTTCCAGACCAACCTGACCGCAGCGGGGTACGGGCAGATCACCACCGAGATCGCGCCGGCGGGGCCGTTCTATCTCGCCGAGGACTACCACCAGCAGTACATGGTGAAGAACCCCAACGGCTACTGCCCCGTGCACGCCACGGGAGTGACCTGCAACCCGTCCTGAGCGCCGATCAGCGGCCGGCGGTAGCCAGTTCCGTGGCGTCGGCCAGCTTGGCCAGGGCCCGTTCCCAGCGCCGCGACAGGGCCGCGGTGTCGAAGTAGGCGGGGATCTGCTCGTGGCGGATCTCGACCACGGTCTCGCTCTCGCTGACGGGCACGATGTGCACGTCGACCATCGTCTTGGGAGCCTCCTCGGCAGCGTGCCAGCTGAACCGAATCTGCTCCAGCGGGTGGTAGGAGCGGATCGCGCCGTAGGTACCGTCCTCGGCGTGCCAGCTGTCGCCCTTGTCACCGAGTTCGCCACCGGCGCCCAACAAGGCTTCGGCGCCCTCGCGCGTGACCAGGAGTTTCCAGACACTCTTCGGGGGATGGGACACCGACCGGCGCACAGTCACGGTGGTGTCCACGGAGTTTGCGAGCGTCTCGCCTGCGTTCTGATCAGTCATGTGATACCTCGATCCGACTGGAACAGCCGGCCCCCGTTGGCCGGCCCGGTATCGCCACCCTACCCGGGATCGAGTGCCGCGGAAGGGGTCTGGGGAGGATTCGTCGGCCCTGCGCGGACACCCCGCAGCCTGTTGATTCCAGGTTGCTGGCGTGTCGCTGCAGGGCGAGCTGCCGGGCTGCCGATAGAAAGGAATCACGACCGGACCAGGTATGAGATGGTCCGGTCGATGCTGTCTCTCGGCGCCCGCGCCAGTGGCTGGAGGGGCACCTTCCCACAGCCCGGACGGACCCGCCGCGCGACACGCCGAAGTCTTCTGGACTTCTTGACCTGAACCCCTTGCGGACCCCGGCCGGGGGTAGTAGAACTGTCCTACGCGATCGCGGCAGCGAACCGAAAGGGGAGCAGTCGGGACGCGGTCGGACAGCAATCGAGGTCCATTGCCGACGAGGAGACTCGGTCGGCGTCCTGTCGGGACGGACAGGCGGATCAGGCGGGCTGACCGAGTTCAGGTGTCGTTCACCCTGGACAAACTGAGGGCCGGACCAACTCATACTTGGTCCGGCCCTCGCCTTGCGTTTGCGGGCCCATTCTTCCTGCCGCCGCACCCGCTGCTGCGCCGCGTCCGGATTGCGGTACGGCAAGGGCGATCACCAGGCGCGATGGTCGTCGACCGCGCGCGGGCTGAGCCGGTAGCCGGAGACCGTGGGGTCACCGGCGATCCAGAACCGCCACGGGCGCCGGTGCGCCACCGAGACCCCCACCCGCGGGCCACTGGCGACCCACTCGGCGGCAAGCGCAGGCTCGACGAGCAGTTCCAGCCCGCCGCTGCCCACCCTCCGCCCGGAGTCGGCCAGCGTCCACCCCATCGCCCGGCCCAGGTTGCCCGGGCCCCTGGCC
>JAEYNS010000083.1 GCA_023412435.1 Actinomycetes bacterium
CCGTGGTGGCCACCCCGGCAGGGAGGGTCAGGACCGGAACGCGCTCGGCAGGAACTGGTCGACGTTCTCCTTGGTCACCACGGGGGCGTAGAGCATGATCTGGCGGGGTACCTCGAGCTCCACCAGGTCCGACAGCGCCTTGCCCTGCGCGAGCAGCCGGGCCAGCCGGATGCCGTCAGCGGCCTGGGTCGACGGGTAGACGGTGGTGGCCTTGACCACCGTGTTGTCGGCCTTGATCATCTCCATCATGTCGGCGGAGCCGGCGCCGCCGACCATGATGAACTCGTCACGGCCGGACGCGTTGAAGGCTGCCATGACGCCGATGCCCTGGTCGTCGTCGTGGTTCCACACGGCGTCGAGCTTCGGGGCGGCCTGGAGCAGCTGCTGCGCGGCTTCCTCACCGGACTCCACGGTGAACAGCGCCTCCACCTGGTGGGAGACCTTCATGCCGCACTTGGCCAGCGCGTCGGCGAAGCCCTGCGAGCGGTCCTGGGTGAGCTTCAGGTTCGCGATGCCCTGGATCTCACCGATGATGGCGTCGCTCTTGCCGCCCAGCACCTCGCACAGGTAGGTGCCGGTCGACAGGCCCATGCCGTAGTTGTCGCCGAGGATGGTGGTGCGGGCGGCGAAGCTCGAGGAGAACTCCCGGTCGACGTTGATCACCGGAATGCCGGCTGCCATCGCCTTCAGCGCGATGTCGGTCATCGCCTCGCCGTCGAAGGGCAGCACGACGATCGCGTCGACCTTGTTGTTGATGAAGGTCTCGATCTGCGCGATCTGGGCGTTGACGTCATTGGTGCCCTGCGGGTGGTCGAGGGTGACGTCGGAGAACTTCCCTGCCTCGGCGACCGCCGCCGAGGTGATGGCACCCATCCAGCCGTGGTCGGCGGCGGGCGCCGACAGACCGATGGTGACGTTGTCGCCGGGGGCGTCGTTGCCCTCCGCCGGACCGGCGGGGGCGGGCTGGCTGGTGGCCGGCGGTGCGGCGGTCTCGGTGGCCTGCGGCACGTTCGACGTGCAGCCGGCGACCAGTCCGAGGGCGGCAGCGGCTGCGAGCAGCGCGCTGAGCTTCTTGGTCAACATGGGTGTCCTTTCACTTCGGTGTGAGTCGGGTGCTAGGTGGTGCGTTCGCGTTGGGCGAGGTACTGCTGGAGCAGCACGGCGCCGACGATGATCAGGCCCTTGGCCACCTTCTGGGTGGACACGGCCAGGTTGTTGAGGATGAAGATGTCGGTCAGGGTGACGAACAGCAGCGAGCCGATCACGGTGCCGACGATGGTGCCGCGACCGCCGATCAGCAGGGTGCCGCCGACGACGACGGCCGCGATGGCATCGAGCTCGTAGAGCTCGCCGTGGGTGGCGGTGCCGGCGGTGGTGCGGGACAGGATGATCAGTGCTCCGATGCCCGCGCACAGCCCGCACAGGGCGTAGATGTAGACGAGGTTCGGCTTGATCCGCAGCCCTGCCAGCCGGGCGGCCTCCATGTTGCCGCCGATCGCGGTCACCCGGCGTCCGAAGGTGGTCCGGTTGTAGACCAGCCAGGCGATCACGGCGACCACGAGGAAGATCCAGACGATCACAGGCAACCCGATCAGGTCGCCGGTGAAGAAGTCGAGGAACTTCTGCGCCTCGGCCTGGGCGTACGGGTACGGCGCCAGGTCGGGTGACGGGATCCGCAGGGTCTTGTAGCCGGACAGGATCTCTGCCGTCCCCTTGGCCGCCACCAGCATCGCCAGGGTGGCGATGAAGGCGACGATGCGTCCGTAGGCGACCATCACCCCGTTGACCACCCCGCACAGCAGCCCGACACCGAGCGACACCGCGACGATCGCGCCCCACCCGTAGGACTGGACGGGGAACAGCGTGGCGGCGACTGTGCACAGCCCGAGGACGGAGCCCACCGACAGGTCGATGCCCCCCGAAGTGATCACGAAGGTCTGGCCGATCGCCACGACCCCGATCGCCGCGGCCAGCTTGAGGATGGTCAGGATGTTGCCCGGGTTGGTGAAGCGGTCACCGGCGGTGACGATGCCGACCACACAGATCAGGATGAAGGCCACCACCAGGCCGAGATTGCGCATCACGCCGGGCGGCAGGCTCCGGCGGGTGGCCGGTGCGGCGGTCGCTTCGGTCTCGACACTCATGCGGCTTCCTTCCCCTCAAGGATCAGGTGGAGGACCTTCTCCTCATCCACCTCGGCGGCGGCCACCCGCGCGACGATGTGGCCCTCGTTGATCACCAGGATGTTGTCGGCCAGGCCGATCACCTCCTCCAGTTCGGAGCTGACGAGCAGGATCGCCACCCCTTCGGCGGCCAGCCCGCGGATCACGTCGTAGGCCTCCGCCCTGGCGCCGACGTCGACGCCCCGGGTCGGCTCGTCGAGGATCAGGACGCGCCCCCCGCGGGCCAGCCAGCGGCCGAGCATCAGCTTCTGCTGGTTGCCACCGGAGTAGGTCCGGGTGATCCGGGTGGTGCTGTTCGGGACTATCTGCAGGTCGTCGTTCTGCCGTTGGGCGGCGGCCTTCTCGGCGTTGACCCGCAACCAGCCGGCGGCCGCCTCGTTGTTGAAGGTGGCCAGGGTGACGTTCTTGAAGGACGGCTCGTCCAGCAGCAGGCCCTGGCTCTTGCGTTCCTCGGGGCAGAAGCCGAGGCCCCGCGTCACCGCGGCCGAGACCCGCCCTGCGGGCAACCGCCGTCCATCCAGCCAGACCTCTCCCGCGGTGGCACGCCGGGCGCCGTAGATCGTCTCGAGGATCTCGGAGCGGCCCGAGCCGACCAGTCCGGCCAGGCCGAGGATCTCGCCCGCCCTCAGCTCGAAGGAGACATCGGAGAACACGCCCTTCAGTGCGAGGCCGTCGGCCTTCAGCACCACGGGCGCGTCCGCCGGCACGCCCGGCCGGGGCGGGAAGTCGAGGGTGCCGTCGTGGCCGATCATCAACCGGACGATCTGGGCGGTGGGGGTCTGGGCGACAGGGATGCCGCTGGCCGTCGACCTGCCGTCCTTGAGCACGGTGAGCCGGTCGCCGATCCGGCGGACCTCCTCGAGCCGGTGGGAGATGTACACGACCCCGATCCCGGACTCGGTGAGGCGGCGGATGACCCGGAACAGGTTGTCCACCTCTTCGGTGTCGAGCACCGACGACGGCTCGTCCATGATCACGAGGCGGGCGTTGTGGGACAGCGCCCGGGCCATCGCGACGATCTGGCGGCGGGCCGCGGACAGCCGTCCCACCTCGGCCGACGGCGAGATCTCGGGGTGACCGAGCTGCTCCAGCAGTGTCCTGGCCCGCTCTCGCGCCGCGGCCCTGCGCATCCAGCCGAAGGTCGACAGCTCATGGCCCAGCAGGATGTTGTCGGCCACCGACATGCTCTCGATGACGTCCAGCTCCTGGTAGATGGTCGCTACCCCTGCCCGCAGCGCGGAGATCGGGTTGGGGAAGGACACCTCCGCGCCGTGCCACGTGATGGTGCCCGCGTCGGGGCGGTGCGCGCCGGAGAGCACCTTGATCAGGGTCGACTTCCCGGCGCCGTTCTGGCCGAGCAGGCAATGCACCTCGCCGGGCAGGACGTCGAAGTCCACCCCGTCCAGGGCCTTGGCGCCCGGGAAGTGCTTCACCACCCCCGTCGCCGTGAGCAGCGGCGTCTGATCAGCACTGACCATGGCAGGAGGCTAGACCTACTTCTGCCGACTGTCGAGCAAAAGTACGACAGTTATCAACCTGTTACTGACGGGGAGTGCCCAAATTCCTCGCCACATGACCGCAGAACCCCCGCTCAAGATGGTTTACTTCCCCCTATGGAAGAGCTCCAGCGGATCCTGCCGAAGGCACCGGGGGTCGGCGAGGTCTTCCAGTTGCTCCGCTCCAGCCCGATGACCAGGGCGCAGCTCTGCGCGCTCACCGGCCAGGCCAGATCCACCATCGCCGCCCGGCTCGACTCCCTGCTCGAGACCGGCCTGATCGGTCAGCGCAGCGACCGGCCGGGGTCGATGGGACGGCCGGCCGCCTCGTTCTACTTCCGGCCAGAGGCGGGCGCCGTCCTCGCCGTCGACGTGGGCGCGAGCCACGTGCGGGTGGGCGTCACCGACCTGGCCGCGAGCATCCTCGCCGAGGAGCATCTCGACCTGGCGGTGGACCGCGGCCCCGACACCGTACTCGGCGAGATCGTGACGACGGGCCGACGGCTGCTGGCAGGGATCGACCTCGGCCGGTCGCGGCTCGCCGGCGTGGGGATCGGCGTCCCCGGCCCCGTCAGCCACAGCAGCGGCAAGCCGTCCAGTCCTCCGATCATGCCCGGCTGGGACGGCTGGGACGTCAGGGGGACGTTGCAGCAGGCCTTCGAGGCCCCGGTCTGGGTCGACAACGACGCCAACATGATGGCGATCGGGGAGCACGCCCTGGCCTGGCGTGACACCCGGGACCTGTTGTTCGTGAAGTTCGCCACCGGGGTCGGGCTCGGGATCATCCTCGACGGCAGGATCCGGCGCGGCGCCCAGGGCTCCAGCGGCGACATCGGACACGTCCGGGTGCCCGGCGGGCCACCGAACCTGTGCCACTGCGGCGGTACCGGCTGCCTGGAGGCGGTGATCGGGGTGCAGGTGCTGGCCGAGCAACTCCGCAGCGCGGGGTTCGCCGCCCACACCGGCGCCGACCTCGTGGCACTGGTCCGCGCCGGGGAGAAGGCCGCCATCCAGGTCCTGCGGGAGGCGGGACGGACCGCGGGCGAGGTGCTCGCCGGCGTGGTCTCGCTGCTCAACCCGTCGGTGATCGCGGTGGGCGGCATCCTCGCCCAGGCCCATGAGCACCTGATCGCGGGGATCAGGGAAACGGTCTACGCCAAGTCGCTGCCACTGGCCACCCAGGATCTGCGGATAGTAGCGTCGGTCGCGGGCCCGCGCGCCGGGATCATCGGGGCGAGCTCGTCGGTCTGCGACCAGGTGTTGTCGTCCAGCGCCGTGGAGGCCCTGGTCGAGGGCCGCGGCGTGTTGGCGGGCTGAGGAGGACGCAAGATGCGGCGAGCACTCGTGGTGCGCGGTGGCTGGGAGGGCCACAGCCCTGAGGCTGTGACGGACGAGTTCACCGGGTTCCTGAGGGACGCGGGGTTCGACGTGGTGATCGAGGACACCCTCGAGGTCTACGCCGACATCCAGTTCATGCAGTCCCTGGCGCTTGTCGTCCAGTCGTGGACGCAGGGCGACATCCTGGCCGACGAGGTCCGCGGGCTGCGCGACGCGATCACGCACGGCGTCGGCTTCGCCGGCTGGCACGGCGGCGTGCTCGACGCCTTCCGGCAGACCGCGGAGTACGGCCAGATGGTCGGCGGCGTCTTCGCCGCGCATCCGCACGGCATGGTCCCCCACCGGGTCGGGTTCACCCCGGCCGGCAGGGAGCACGAGGTCACCGCGGGCCTGGCCGACTTCGACCTCACGTCGGAGCAGTACTGGGTGCTCACCGACTCGCTGTCCACGGTCCTGGCGACCACCGGCATCGCGCCGCAGCCCGCAGATCCGTGGCACGAGCCGTATCGCGCTCCGGTGGCCTGGACGCGCCAGTGGGGCAACGGCAGGATCTTCATCCACACGCTCGGCCACGGGCTGGACGAACTGCGGATCCCGCAGGTCCGCACGCTCACCGAGCGCGGCCTGGTGTGGGCTGCCCGCTGAGCCGGGGCCGCCCCTCGCCTGGCGAGGATCCTCAGCCGCAGTGGGCCAGACCGTAGGACTGCTTGAGCGCCAGCACCCGGGCCGCCGCCTCGGTGACCCGCTCGGCGAGGGCGGAGTCCTGCTCCGCCTGCTCTGCCAGCCCCGCCGCCATCGCTGCCGCCACCGCCGGATCGACACTCAGCGCCAGGTCGCCGCCCGCCGCCACGAACCGTGCCGCCCGCTCCCGGGGCGGTACGTCCTGCAGGGCCTTCGCGACGCCGAGGTCGTCGCTGACCACCACCTTGTCGAACCCCCAGCCGCGCAGCAGGCCGATCACCGCCGGGGAGAAGGCGGCGATCCGGTCGGGGTCGATCCGCCGGTAGACGGCCGACGACACCATCACCGCGTCGGTTCCCGCGCCGACCGCCGCCTCGAAGGGGCCGAGCAGGGGGCTGTCGGGGGCCGTCGTCTCGTCCACCACCTGGGCGGCGAAGTCGGTGTTGCCTCGGACGGCGCCCAGCCCCGGGAAATGCTTGACGGCGACCCCGACGCCGCCGGAGTGCATCCCGGAGAGGAAGGCGAGGACGTGGCGCGCCACCGTGTCGGGATCGCTGCCGTAGCCGCGGCGCAGCCTGGCTACCGGTTCGTTGCGGGAGCGGTTCCTGGCGGGAACCACGTCCGCCACCGGCGCCAGGTTGAGGTGGACCCCGGCAGCGGCCAGTTGACTGCCCCACCGGGCTGCGCGCTCGGAGAGCTCGGACGCTGACAGCTTCGCCTGGTCAGCGGCGGCGGGGATGGTGTCGAAGCCCGAGCCTCGCAGGCGTTGCACCAGGCCACCCTCCTGGTCGACCGCGATCAGGATGCCGGTCTGGTCGGCGAGGTCCTGGATCGTGTCGGTGAGCAGCGCCGTCCGGTTGACTCCCCGGGAGCTGTTGCCCATCAGGATCACGCCGCCGAGGTGGTTGCGGGTGATGGCGCGACGCTCGGCGCGGTCCAGCGACCCGTCCACCCCCACCATCACCAGTTGGCCCGCCCGCTCCGCCGGCGACAGCGCCTCCGCCTCCGCGCGGCAGGCGGGTGGAGCGGCGGTGGGCGTCGGGGTTGGTGGGACGGTCGGGCC
>JAEYNS010000099.1 GCA_023412435.1 Actinomycetes bacterium
TGGGCGGGCCCCCGTCGGGGCGGCTTACCCCGCCGGCGGGCCGGCCGACCCGCGCCAGCACGCCGGAGAAGAAGGCATCGGAGTCGGCGGCGTCGCGTGCCGCCGAGGTGGCCACCACCCGCCGCCGGACGACCCCGAGCCGTTCCAGCGCGGCGCCGTACTCGTCGAAGGCGGCGAGGGTGCGCCGCAGGGCGTCCGGGTGGAACCGTCCGGTGGCGTCGACCCCCTGGCCGAGCCGGGTGATCCGCAGCGCGCGCTCGACGGGCCGGACGCGCCCGTCGTGCACCTCGGCGACCAGCAGCCGCACCGAGTTGGTGCCGCAGTCGATCGCCGCGAGCCGCTCAGCCACGAGCCGCCACACAGGGAACCGCCGCGTCCCTCAGCAGCCCCACCGCCTCGTCCCCCAACGGGTTGACTCCTGGTCCGGCGGCCAGGGAGTGGGCGACCAGCACGTGCAGGCACTTCACCCGCTCCGGCATGCCACCCGCGCTGATCCCCGCGATCTCCGGCACCTCGCCGTGCCGGGACCGGTCGGCGAGGTAGGCCTCGTGTGCCGCGCGGTAGCCGAGGGCCAGGTCGTCGTCCTCGCTCAGGCGGGCCGTCATCTCGGCCATCACGCCGCCCGCCTCGAGGGTCGACACGGCGGAGGTGAGGACGGGGCAGGTGAGGTAGTACGTCGTGGGGAACGGGGTGCCGTCCGGCAGCCGCGGCTCGGTCACCACGACCCCTGGCTCTCCTCCGGCGCAGCGCCAGGCGATCCCGATCACCCCGCGCGGCGGCCGTCCGAGCTGTTCGGTGATGGTCGCCTGATCGGCGGCTGTCATGGGCTCCCAGGCTGGCACCCCGCCATTCTCGCATCCCGCCCACCGCGCAAACTTCGGCCATATGAGCGGCAGAAGTTGGACGAGCCCGGCCCGGCCCGGTGAACCGAGGAACCGTCCCCGTGGTTCAGCGGGTGGTGACCTTGCGGACGGGGGCGTCGGCGGTTCGGATGGAGCCCCAGAGCTTGTCCCACCACATCGGGTCGTGCTCGCCGGCGGGGAGACGCTGTTCGGCCTCGATCGCCACGCCGCCCCCGATCGGCTCGCCGTCCTCGCCGATCACCCGGTAGCCGATCTCGCCGGGCATCACCCAGCCGAGCCGATCCCGCGCCTGGGCCTTGACGTAGTCGGGGTTGTTCCAGCGGTCGAGCTCACCCTGGAGCTCGGCGATCCGCTCGGTGCGTTCGGCGATCTGCTGGTCGGCGAGCGCCAGTTGGTGCTGCTGGTCGAGGTAGATCCGCAGGCTGGACGCGTACGACAGGCCCAGCAGCACGAACACCGCAACCAGGACGAGGGCCCGTCCGGTGACCCGGGCGCCGAGGCTGAGCAGCGTGGCCCGGGCCCCCTGCGAGGGGCCGGCCTCCAGTTCGGCAGCCAGCGGCTCGGGTTCGGGGGCGGACGCACGAGTACCGGCCCGGGGACGCCGTGAGCGTCCCGGACCGGTACTTGCCGAGCGTGGGCTACGCGAGTCGCGAGCCATGTCCCCTGACCTTCATCGGGTCAAGGATAGGTGGCTCAGCCCTTGAACCGCGGGAAGGCGGCGGCACCGGCGTAGCGGGCCGCGTCCTCCAGGTCCTCCTCGATGCGCAGCAGCTGGTTGTACTTCGCCACCCGCTCGCTGCGGGCCGGGGCGCCGGTCTTGATCTGGCCGCACCCGAGGGCGACGGCCAGGTCGGCGATCGTGGTGTCCTCGGTCTCGCCGGAGCGGTGGCTCATCATCGTGGAGTAGCCGGAGCGGTGGGCAAGGGTGACGGCGTCGATGGTCTCGGTGAGCGTGCCGATCTGGTTCACCTTCACCAGCAGCGCGTTCGCGGTGCCGGTCTCGATGCCCCGCTGGAGCCGCTCGACATTGGTCACGAACAGGTCGTCGCCGACCAGCTGCACCTTGTCACCGAGCTCGTCGGTGATGGTCTTCCAGCCGTCCCAGTCGTCCTCGTTGAGCGGGTCCTCGATCGAGACCAGCGGGTACTTGGCGACCAGCTCGGCGTAGTAGGCGGTCATCTCGGCGGAGGTCTTCTTGCCGCCCTCGAAGGAGTAGGTGCCGTCCTCGTTGTAGAACTCGGACGCGGCCACGTCCAGCGCCAGCACGACGTCCTTGCCGGGGGTCAGGCCGGCCTTCCCGATCGCCTCGATGATCAGGTCGAGCGCCTCGGCGTTCGAGCCGAGGTTGGGGGCGAAGCCACCCTCGTCGCCCAGGCCTGTGGCCAGCCCGCGGGCCTTGAGGACGGACTTCAGCGCGTGGTACACCCCGGCGCCCATCTCGAGCGCCTCGGCGAAGGTGGCCGCGCCGATCGGGGCGATCATGAACTCCTGGATGTCGACGTTGGAGTCGGCATGCGAGCCACCGTTGAGGATGTTCATCATCGGCACCGGCAGCAGGTTGGCGGTCGGGCCACCCAGGTAGCGGTAGAGGGGCAGGCCGACGTACTCGGCGGCGGCGTGCGCGACGGCGAGCGAGACGCCGAGGATGGCGTTGGCGCCGAGCGTGGCCTTGTTCGGGGTGCCGTCCAGCTCGATCATCGCCTCGTCGATGGCGCGCTGCGCGGTGGCGTCCTCGCCCATCACCTCCGGTGCGATCTGCTCGATGATGTTCTCGACGGCCTTCAGGACGCCCTTGCCGCCGTAGTGGGCATCGTCGCCGTCACGCAGTTCGACGGCCTCGAACGCACCGGTCGACGCACCGGACGGGACGGCAGCGGTACCTTCGGAGCCGTCCTCGAGAACGACCTGGACCTCGACGGTGGGGTTGCCGCGCGAGTCGAGGATCTGGCGCGCGCCAATCTGGTCGATGAATGCCACTGTTCAGCCTTTCAGAAGTGGTTCTTTCCACCGCCCACACTATCGCTTTTGCTCCGCCTCCTTCAGGCCGGCCTCGAGCACCCGCAGGGCGGCCCGGGTCTCCTGCTCGGGGTCGAGGCCGAGCGCCTCGCAGACCGCCACCAGCCGCAGGAACTCCGCACCCAGCGCGTCGGGGTCCATCGCACGGACCTCGATCCCGAACCGGTCCGGCTGCAGGCCGTGACTGCGCGCCCTTGTGATCACCTTGTGGGCCCGCGCCAGCGCCGAGAGCTGGTGCGGGATGCCGTCGAGGACGGATTCCCTGCTCTTCTCGATCGCCTTCTTCTGCTCCCACGAGGCGATGAGGTCCTCGGGGACGGCGGCGTCGGAGAAGACGTAGGGGTGCCTGGCGATCAGCTTGTCGGCGATCCGGGTCGCGATGTCCTCGATGTCGAACCGGCCGGACTCGGACGCGATCTCGGCGTGGAAGAGCACCTGCAGCAACAGGTCGCCCAGCTCCTCCAGCAGGTCGGCGTCACCGCCCGCCTCGATCGCCTCGACCACCTCGCAGGTCTCCTCGACCAGGTAGTGGACCAGCGAACGGTGGGTCTGTTCGGCGTCCCACGGACACCCGGTGCGCAGGGCGTGCATCACGCCGATCAGCCGGGCTACCTGCGGGTAGTCCCCCATCGGTCAGGCGTTGGCGGTCGGGCTGGGGGCCGGGCTGGACAGCGAACCGCTGCCCGTCTCGAGCTGACCGAGGGTGGCGTCCCAGCTGCCGTAGCGCGGGTTGACCACGACGGGGATCGTCGCTGCGGTGGTGGCGAAGTCCGTCTCGCCGAGCTCGGTGCGGATCAGCAGGGCCGCGGCGTAGTCGTCGACGATCTGGGCCATCCCCGGCTGCTCGCTGAGCGCGGTCAGGTCGGTGTACTGCGCGATGGTCCCTTTACGGTCGTCCTCGCTGATCGTGACGCCGCGCTCGGCGCCGACCGCGCGGCCGACCTCGTTGCCGATCAGGACGGTGGCTGCCAGCCTGCGCTGGGCGCCCGCCTGCTCCGGCGATTCGAAGATGGTGGCCAGTGCCTGGGCTACCTGGTCGACCTGGGTCTCGGTGATGACGACCTGGTTGACGGTGGCCGCGGTGGCAGGGCTCTGCCCCGCGCACCCGGTCAGTGCCAGCACCGCGGCGAAGACTGCTCCAACCGCCCTGACGGCGCGTCCCATGCTCGACTCCCTAGCTCGTCTCGAACGGTGTGATCCTAGCCGCTGGCGCTCACCGGGTAGACATCGGCGAGCACCCGGCCCGCCCACGCGAGCAGCTCGGCGTCCGAGACCGGCTGGCCGGCGATCGGACGCGTCATCGGACGCGGCACGAGGATGAACCCCGACGCCTTGCGCAGCTGCGAGCCCGGGTAGACCCGCGCGAGCCGCACCTGGGCGGCCTCGCCCAGGTCGGCCGGCGCGAACCGGATGTGGTTGCCCTGCGCCACCACCTCGGTGACACCGCGGCGGCGCGCCTCCAGCCGGAACCCGGCCACGGCGAGCAGCGCCTCGACCGGGGGCGGCGGATCGCCGTACCGGTCGACCAGTTCCTCCCGTACCGCGGCGAGCTCGGCGTCGGTGGTGACCTGCGCCAGCCGCTTGTACATCTCGAGCCGCAGCCGCTCGCTCTCGATGTAGTCGGTCGGCAGGTGGGCGTCCACCGGCAGCTCGATGCGCATCTCGGGCTCCGGCTCGGCGTCCTCGCCGCGGAACTCGGCGACCGCCTCGCCGACCAGCCTGATGTAGAGGTCGAAGCCCACCTCGGCGATGTGGCCGGACTGCTCGCCGCCGAGCAGGTTTCCGGCGCCGCGGATCTCCAGGTCCTTCATCGCGATCGCCATGCCCGCGCCGAGGTCGGTGTGGGCGGCCATCGTCGCCAGCCGGTCGTGGGCGGTCTCGGTGAGCGGCTTCTCCGGCGGGTTCAGGAAGTAGGCGTTGCCGCGCTCGCGGCTGCGTCCCACCCGTCCGCGCAGCTGGTGCAGCTGGGAGAGTCCCAACAGGTCGGCCCGCTCGATCAGCAGGGTGTTGGCGGTCGAGATGTCGAGGCCGGCCTCGACGATGGTGGTGCAGACCAGGACGTCGGACCGCCGCTCCCAGAAGTCGACCATCACCTGCTCGAGGGTGTGCTCGTTCATCTGGCCGTGCGCGACCGCGATCCTGGCCTCGGGGACGAGGTCGGCCAGCTTCTTGGCGGTCTTCTCGATCGAACTGACGCGGTTGTGGATGTAGAAGGCCTGGCCCTCCCTGGCCAGCTCGCGGCGGATCGCGGCCCTCACCTGCCGCTCGTCGTACGGCCCGGCGAAGGTGAGGACGGGGTGCCGCTCCTCCGGCGGGGTGGTGATCACGCTCATTTCCCGGATGCCCGTGATCGCCATCTCGAGGGTGCGCGGGATCGGGGTGGCGCTCATCGCCAGCACGTCGACGTTGAGCCGCAGCTTCTTCAGGGCCTCCTTGTGCTCGACCCCGAAGCGCTGCTCCTCGTCGATGATCACGAGGCCGAGGTCCTTGAAGGCGATCTCGTCGGAGAACAGCCGATGGGTTCCGACCACGACGTCGACGCTGCCGTCGGCGAGACCCTCGACCACCTTGGTCTTCTCCGCGGGGCTCTGGAACCTGCTGAGCGCGGCGACCGTCACCGGGAAGCCCGCGTACCGGTCGGCGAAGGTGGCGTGGTGCTGCTGGACGAGCAGCGTCGTCGGGACCAGGACCGCGACCTGCTTGCCGTCCATCACGGCCTTGAAGGCAGCCCGGACCGCGATCTCCGTCTTCCCGTACCCGACGTCGCCGCAGATCAGCCGATCCATCGGGACCAGCCGCTCCATGTCGGCCTTCACCTCGGTGACCGCCGCCAGCTGGTCGGGGGTCTCGACGTGGGCGAAGGCGTCCTCCAGTTCGCGCTGCCAGACGGTGTCGGGGCTGAAGGCGTGGCCCTTGGACGCCTGCCGCGCGGCGTACAGCTTGATGAGTTCGGCGGCGATCTGCCGGACGGCCTTGCGGGCCCTCGAGGTGCGCTTGGCCCAGTCGGCGCCGCCCATCCGGTCAAGGCTGGGCGACTCGCCGCCGACATAGCGGGTGACGAGGTGGAGTTGGTCCATCGGGACGTAGAGCCGGTCGCCGGGCTGGCCGCGCTTGCTGGGCGCGTACTCGATGACGAGATACTCGCGGGTCGCGCCCGCCACGGTGCGGGTGACCAGTTCGACGTACCGGCCGACGCCGTGCTGCTCGTGCACCACCGGGTCACCGGCCTGCAGCTCCAGCGGGTCGATCTGGTTCTTGCGGCGGGCCGGCATCTTCCGGGCTGCCTTGTCGGTGTCGCGCTGCCCCGACAGGTCGGCGGCGGTGAACACCGCCAGCCCGATCGCCGGCAGGCGGAAGCCGTGGCGCAGTTCGGCGACGCAGACCGACACCACGCCCCCGGGCAGGGCGGCGGCCGGGTCGAGCGCGACCGGCAGGTCGGCCCCCTTGACGACCTCCACCATGCGCTGGGCGAGGCCCTGGGAATCGGCCACCAACACGGTGCGGTTCCCGGACCGCAGGGCCTCGGCGACGGCGTTGATCGCCGCCTCGGTGTCACCCCGCCAGACCGGCGCCTCCTGGGCGTCCACCACCAGCGAGGGGGGTCCGCCGGCGTCGCCGGCGCGGTGGGTTTTACACATA
>JAEYNS010000164.1 GCA_023412435.1 Actinomycetes bacterium
GCTCGGCGCCGCAGGCCTGAAGCCCGACGAGGCCTTCCTGATCGCCGTTCGCCGGCTCGGTGCGGTCGACCAGCTCTCCTGGGAGTTCGCCCGCGAGCACTCGGACCGGCTCTGGAAGCAACTCGTCATCCCCGACGAGCCGGCCGGTGACCGCAGGCTGCCGGTGGCACTCGCCCTCGCCGTCGGAGCCGGGCTGGCGGTCAAGGCTCCGGCCCTGCTCGGCGCGGGCGTCGACCTGGGCTCCTTCTACCTGCGCAACCTCGGGCTGCTGGTGCTGCCGTTCCTCGCCGCCTACTTCTGCTGGCGACGCGGCGTCCGTCCGATCGTGATCGTCGCGCTGGGGGCGGCGGCCGGGCTGGCCGCGACCCTGGTGAACCTCTACCCGTTCGCGCCGGACGGGGCCACGCTGTCGCTCACCGCCGTCCACCTGCCGATTGCGCTGTGGCTGCTGGTCGGCGTCGCGTACACCGGCGGCCGGGTCGGCTCGGCCCCGGCCCGAATGGACTTCCTGCGGTTCACCGGCGAGTGGTTCATCTACTACGTGCTGATTGCGCTGGGCGGGATGGTGCTGGTGGGCACGACGACGGGGGTGTTCGGGCTGCTCGGCGCCCAGGAGACCGCGAGCACCGTCCTGATGGAGTGGGTGGTGCCGTGCGGCGCCGCGGGCGCGGTACTGGTGGCCGCCTGGCTCGTGGAGGCCAAGCAGTCGGTGGTGGAGAACATGGCTCCGGTGCTCACCAAGGTGTTCACGCCACTGTTCACCCTGATGCTGGTCGTCTTCCTCGGCGTGGCAGCCTGGCAGTCGGCGGTGCTGGACGTCGACCGCGACATCCTGATCATCTTCGACGTCGTGCTGATCATCGTGCTCGCCCTGTTGTTGTACTCGGTCTCGGCCCGCGACCCGGCGGCGCCGCCCGCCCTGTTCGACCGGCTCCAGCTCGTCATGGTGACCAGCGCGCTGATCGTCAACGGCTACGTGCTGGTCGCGATGGCAGGACGGATCGGCGCCTTCGGCTTCAGCCCCAACAAGGTGGCCTCGCTCGGGCTGAACCTGATCCTGCTGATCGCGCTCGCAGGCGCAGCCTGGCTGCTCGTCGGGTACCTGCGCGGTCGGCGTCCCTACCTGCAGCTGGAACGGTGGCTGACCTGGCTGCTGCCGGTCTCGCTGGCGTGGACGCTGGTCGTGGCCCTCGGCTTTCCGCCCCTGTTCGGCTTCAGCTGACCAGCCGGGTGGGCCGGGCTCGCGTCCGGCCCATCTCGCAGCAGTCAGCCCTCAGCCAGCAGGGCGTCGATCTGGCCCATGGCGCCGGTGGCGCCCTCCTCGACACCCATGTCGAGCACCTTCTGCAGCGCCTCGACCGTGTCGTAAGTGGTGACGAACGTGGCGCGGGTGCCGTTGCCGGCGGGCTCGAAGCGGTACTCGCAGCGCCCGACCGGCAGCTCGTCGGCGGGGTTGAAGTCGGCATCGGCGAAGAAGTCCTCGAAGCTGAACCGGCGGGGTTCGTCCACCTCGAGCACCCGCCAGCCGCCGTGATAGCGCTCGCCGTCCGGCCCCGTCATGAAGTAGGTCACCCGGCCGCCGGGGGTGAGGTTGTGCTCGACGACGGTGGCGGGGTGGGTCGGCGGGCCCCACACCCGCTCGAGCTGACGCGGGTCGGCATAGACCTGCCACACCCGCTCGACCGGCGCCTGGAAATCGGCGGTGATGGTGAGCGAGCGGGCGTCGAGGTCCCTGGTGATCTGGTTGACGGGCATGGTTCAGCCTTCCTTGATGAGGGTGTCGATCCGGTCGATCCGGCCACGCCAGATCTCCTCCAGCTCGCCGAGCAGGGAGGCTATCGACCGGACGGCCGCGACGTCGCCGCTGGCGAGCTGCTCGCGGCCGTGGCGCCGCTTGGACAACAGGCCGGCCCGTTCCAGCACGGCGACGTGCTTCTGCACTGCCGCGAAGCTCATCGGGTAGGACGCGGCCAGTGCCGTGACCGAATGCTCGCCCGCCAGCACCCGGCGGAGAATGTCGCGCCGGGTGCCGTCGGACAGGGCGTGGAAGAAGGCGTCGGCGCGCTTTTCGTCCAGTTCGATCACGGGCACAACCTACAACCAATCGGTTGTAGGTTGTCAAGGGCCTCCCGGTCCGCCGGCTCCGACTACAGCCAGCGTCGGCCCTTGAGCAGCCCGATCAGGTGGTCGATGACCGCGGTGTCCATCCGCAGCCCGTTGTGCTCGTACTCGCTGGTCACCCAGGTGCGGCAGTCCGGCAGCAGGGCCGCCGTTTCCAGCGAGTAGCCCACCGGCACGTACGCGTCGCCCTGGTAGACCGCGGCCGCCACCGGCAGGTCGGCCTGGGCGAGCCGCTCGGGGAAGTAGAGCTGGTTCCACTCGTGGTCGGCCACCAGCTCGGCAACCGCGGCGAACGGGCGCAGCGCGGCGTCCTCCTCGAACAGGCTGCGGTGGATGTGCTCACCGCCCAGCAGCGTCGGATCCTCCCTCACGCGGTCGGGCATCGTCCGCTCCGCCGACCAGCGGGTGGCGACGCCGTCGGCATAGCTCGACTCGTGCAGCACCGCGTAGATCGGGTTGCTGCCACCGAACGGCAGCGCGGCCGCGAGGCCGTGGGCGAAACCCGCCGACTCGTGGTCGAGTTCGAGCAGGTAGTGAAGCTGCTCGAAGCCGCCCTGCATGCCCAGCCGGTTACCCACGGTCCGGAGCCGCTCGGGCGAGACCCGGTCACCGTTGGGCAGCCTGACCCGCCCCTCGGCGCACAGCCCGCTGAGCTGCCGCATCCGGTCGCGGTCGCCGGGGAACCGCCGGTAGTACTCCTCGGACTTGGCGATCAGGATCTGCCAGGTCGTGGAGTAGATGTCGTCGATCGGACGGCCGACCGCGCTCAGTCCCCCGGTGATCAACGCCCCGGCGAGCGATTCGGGATGCGTCGACAGGTAGTGGAGGGTGGTGAACCCGCCGAAGGACTGTCCCAGCACCGTCCACTGTCGGGCACCGAGCGCCTCGCGCACCAGTTCGCAGTCGTTGACGATCTCATCGGCCCGCAGGTGGGTGAGGTACGCGGCGCCTGCACCGGCGTCCAGCCCCGCCAGCCGGCCGCGCAGCACCTCCTCGCCGCCCTCGAAGCCGGAGAACACAGGGGTGGAGCGGCCGGTGCCGCGCTGGTCGAGCATCACCACCTGGTAGTCCTCAAGCGCCCGCCCCAGCCACGGCGGGTTCATCGGCACGAGGCTCGGCCTGGGCGCCTCGTGACCCGGCCCGCCCTGGAGGAAGACGAGGTACGGCTTGTCGGACCCGCCCTCGCCGGTCGCCACGCGGGCGAACACCTCCATGGTTCCGGCGGCAGCGTCCGCGTGGTCGAGCGGCGCCTCGACGGTCAGGTCGGACAGGGTCAGTCCGGGCAGGGTCCAGGTCGTCATCACCGACTCAGGCTATGCCCCGACCGCCGTCGGCCGCCCGCAAACCGGTTCCAGACCGGGATCGAAGGGCAATGCTCCCTGAGGTGGCCAGAATCTTCCGGTTTTCGGGGCGGGGAGCGTGCGGTCAAGCCCAGACAGGCGCGCCCCCGCGAGGACTCGAACCTCGGACCGTCAGATTAGAAGGCTGCTGCTCTATCCGCTGAGCTACGGGGGCCAGCACGACGATGGTAGCGTCCGGCGGCCCCGCCCCCGATCCGGCGACGGGCTCAGTCGCCGATGGTGTCCCGGGCCCGCTGGACGATCAGCGGGTCGACCTGGTCGACCACCTCATGGTTCTTGCCCTCGTACTCGAACTGGCTGAGGAAGTAGCGCATCGCGTTCAGCCGCGCCCGCTTCTTGTCGTTGCTGCGGACGGTGATCCAGGGCGCGTGGTCGGTGTCGGTCCTGGCGAACATCTCCTCCTTGGCCGCGGAGTAGTCGGACCACCGGCCCAGCGACTCCAGGTCCATCGGTGACAGCTTCCAGCGCCGCACCGGGTCGATCTGGCGGATCGCGAACCGGGTCCGCTGCTCGCGCTGAGTGACCGAGAACCAGAACTTGGTGAGATGGATCCCTGTGTCCACGATCGCCCGCTCGAGCTCGGGCGCCTGCTGCATGAAGGCCTGGTACTCCTCGTCGGTGCAGAACCCCATCACCCGTTCGACACCGGCCCGGTTGTACCAGGACCTGTCGAACAGCACCATCTCGCCGCGGGTCGGGAAGTGCCGCACGTAGCGCTGGAAGTACCACTGCCCCCGCTCACGCTCGGTGGGCGTGGCCAGCGCCACCACCCGGGCTGCCCGCGGGTTGAGGTGCTCGGTGAAACGCTTGATGGTGCCGCCCTTGCCGGCCGCGTCCCGTCCCTCGAACACGATGATGTGCCGCATCCCCGTGTCCTGACCCCAGTACTGCAGCTTCAGCAGCTCCACCTGCAGCAGGTACTTCTGCTGCTCGTAGGTCTCACGGTCGAGCAGGTCGTCATAGGGGTAGTCCTCGCGCCAGGTCTCGACCGCCCGGCCACCGGGGTCGATCAGGAGGGGATCGGCGCTGTGCGCCTCGCTCACCGAGTAGCCCTGCGCCACCAGCTCGTCGATGAACTCCCGCAGGTTGACGTCGACGTCCGGCATCAGTCCCTCGAGCTCGCTGGGACCGCTCCCCATCACCACCACTCTCCCCTCGCAGCGCTGCGACATCGGGCGCGCGTCCCCCCACCCTAGTCCCGGCAGCCCGGTGGCGAAGGCCCCGCAAGCGACGCAATAGAGTGTCCCTGTGACTGACCTGTTGGTGTGGATCGACTGCGAGATGACCGGCCTCGACCTGGCCAACGACGCGCTCATCGAAGTCGCCGCGCTGGTCACCGACGCCGATCTCAACGTCCTGGGCACCGGGGTGGACGAGGTGATCCGGCCGTCGGAGGTAGCGCTCGCCCAGATGGGCGACTTCGTCCGGTCGATGCACGAGAAGTCCGGCCTGCTGCCGCTGCTGGAGAGCGGGATCACGCTCGAGGAGGCCGAGCAGCGGGTGCTCTCCTACATCCGCGAGTTCGTCCCCGAGGCCCGGCGGGCCCCGTTGGCCGGCAACACGGTCGGGACGGACCGCGCCTTCCTCGCGCGCGACATGCCCACCCTCGAGAGCCACGTGCACTACCGCAGCGTCGACGTCTCCAGCATCAAGGAGCTGGCCCGGCGCTGGTACCCGCGGGCCTACTACAACACCCCGGCCAAGACCGGGAACCACCGTGCGCTGGCCGACATCGCCGAGTCGATCGAGGAGCTGCGCTACTACCGTGAGGCAGTCTTCGCCGAACCCCCCGGGCTGCCGATCACGCACCTGCGTGAGATCGCCCTGCGCCACCAGGGGGCGGTCGTCACCGCGCTGGCCGCACCGCCCGCGCAGCGGGAGGACGATTTCGACGCACCCGGCATTACGGGCTAAGCTTTGCTCGCTGTCAAGCACGCTTGACACACGGTGGGTATAGCTCAGCTGGTAGAGCACCTGGTTGTGGTCCAGGATGTCGCGGGTTCGAGTCCCGTTACTCACCCTCATAAGGCCCG
>JAEYNS010000194.1 GCA_023412435.1 Actinomycetes bacterium
GACTACATCGCGATGCCGAAGTTCAACCTCTACCAGTCGCTGCACACCACCGTGCTGGGCCCGGGCGGCAAGGCCGTCGAACTCCAGATCCGCACCCACGAGATGCACCGCCAGGCGGAGTACGGCGTCGCGGCCCACTGGAAGTACAAGGAGGGCAAGGCCGACGGCAACGAGCTGAACTGGGTGCACCAGATCAGCCAGTGGCAGAAGGAGACCGAGGACCCGACCGAGTTCCTCGACACCCTGCGGTTCGAGATCGCCACCGACGAGGTGTTCGTGTTCACGCCGAAGGGCGACGTGATCAACCTGCCCAAGGGTTCCACGCCGGTCGACTTCGCCTACTCGGTGCACACCGAGGTCGGTCACCGCTGCATCGGCGCGAGGGTGAACGGCAGGCTGGTGCCGCTGGAGTCGGCGCTGGCCAGCGGTGACGTGGTCGAGGTGCTCACGTCGAAGGCGGCCAACGCCGGCCCGAGCCGCGACTGGCTGGGGTTCGTCGCCAGCCCGCGGGCCCGCGGCAAGATCCGTCAGTACTTCATGAGGGAGCGGCGCGAGGAGTCGATCGAGACCGGCAAGGACCTGCTCACCAAGCAGGTGCGCCGCGCCGGGCTGCCGCTGCAGCGGATGCTCACCGTCGAGCAGATGACAGGACTCACCGAGCACTTCAGGGTGGCCGACGTCAGCGCCCTCTACGCCGCCATCGGCGAGGGGACGATCAGTGCCCAGTCCGTGGTGCAGCGGCTGATCACCGCCGGCGGCGGGGAGGAGGAAGTCGCCGAGCTTCGCACCGAGGACATCCCCGTGGTGGGGGAGGGCCGCCGCGGCCGGCACTCCGGCACCGAGGCCGGGGTTGTCGTGCAGGGGGACCCGAACGTGTGGGTCAAGCTCGCCAAGTGCTGCATGCCGGTGCCGGGCGACGAGATTCTCGGCTTCATCACCAGGGAGAACGGCGTCTCGGTCCACCGCACCGACTGCACCAACGCCCAGGACCTGAAGAGCAAGCCGGAGCGGCTGGTCGAGGTGTCCTGGGCACCGACCTCGGACTCGTCCTTCCTGGTCGCCCTGCACGTCGAGGGGCTGGACCGGACCGGGGTGCTGTCGGAGGTCACCCAGGCGATCAGCGACCACCACATCTCGATCCTGTCGGCGACCATGAACACCGCCAAGGACCGGACCTTCAAGTTCCGGCTCACCTTCGAGACCACCGACCCCAAGCACCTCGACCACCTGATCGGCGCCATCCGGCGGGTCTCGGGGGTCTACGACGTCTACCGGCTGAAGAACTGAGGGCCCGGCCGCGACCGGCCGGGTGGTCGGTCAGCGATTGAAGTCGGCCAGGGTCTCCCTGGCCTGGTCGAGCCAGGCCTGATACGTGGCGATCGACTCGCGGGCCTTGGCCGCAGCGGTCTCGTCGCCCCTGGCCTCGGCCTTGGTCACCTTGTCGCTGAGCTTGTCGATCTCGGCGCCCAGCATCGCGACGGTCTCCTCGGCGCGGGTGCGCGCCTCAGGGTCCGTGCGTCGCCACTCGTCCTCCTCGGCCTTGCGGACCGCCGATTCGAGGGCCTTGACCCGTCCGTCGAGGGAGCGGATCTGTTCGCGGGGGACCTTGCCGATCGCATTGAACTTCTCGAGGAAGGAGCGGAAGGCCGCCTTCGCCTCGGCCACGTCGGTGACCGGCAGGATCGCCGCTTCGGCCTGTGTGAGGAGTTCCTCCTTGGCAGTCTGGTTGGCGCGGAACTCGGCGTCCTGCTCGTTGAGCACGGTATGGCGGGCGGTGAAGAAGGCGTCCTGGATGCCGCGGAACTCGGCCCACAGCGTGTCGTCCACCTCACGCGGTGCCGGACCGGCTGCCTTCCAGCGCGCCATCAGGTCGCGGAACGCGCCGGTGGTCGGTCCCCACTCGGTGGAGCTCGCCAGCTCGCGCGCCTCGGCGATGATGCCCTCCTTGATCTTGCGGGCGTCCTCGCGGCGGGCGGCGTGCTCGGCGAACTGGGCCTTGCGCCGGCGGGTGTAGGTGGTCCGGGCGGTGGAGAAGCGGTGCCACAAGGCGTCGTCCGCGGCGCGATCGAGGCGGGGGAGCGCCTTCCACTCGTCCAGCAGGCTGCGGAACCGGTTGACGCCACCGCGCCAGTCGGTGCCCTCGGCGAGGGTCTCGGCCTCGGCGACCATCTTCTCCTTGGCGGCGCGCGCGGCCTCCTGGGCCTTGGCCCGCTCTGCGCGGCGCACTTCGGCCTGCTCGTTCAGGATCGGGCCGAGCGCCTCCAGGCGGGCCAGCAGGGCGTCCAGGTCACCGACGGCATTCGCGCCGGAGACGGAGTTACGGACCGCCTTGACGCTGTTGCGTGCCTCCTCCGGTGACAGCGCGCCGGCCTTGATCCGGGTCTCCAGCAGCCCCACCTCGACTTCGAGGGCCTCGTAGCGGCGGACGTAGAAGGCCAGCGCTTCGGCGGCGTCGACGTCGGGGATCTGACCGACGCTGCGCTCGCCGTCGCCCGTGCGCACGTAGACAGTGCCGTCGGGGTCGACGCGACCGAAGTCCGCCAGACCTGCGGTGGAGTTCATGGGGGCTATCTTGCCCGATCCGGCCTGCAAAGTGACAACGGGGTCGGTCGGCAGGCAGGCGATAGGGTGACCCACGTGTTCATCGCCTCCTTCGCCTCCGGTCCGTGGCAGGCGAACTGCTACCTCGCCGCCGCAGCGGCGGGCCGGGAGTGCGTCATCATCGACGCCGGCGTCGAGGCCGCCGACGGCATCGAGGTGCTCGTCGAGGAGCACGGCCTGCGCCCCGCCGCCGTGCTCGCCACCCACGGCCACATCGACCATGTCGCCTCGGCGGCCGAGCTGGCCGACCGCTACGGCGTCGCGCTGTGGATCCACCCCGCCGACCGGCACCTGCTGACCGATCCGGCAGCGGGCCTCAGCGCGGACAGCCGCGCGCTGCTCGCCCAAATGCTGCCCGGCCCGTTCCGGGAGCCCGTCAGGCTGAACCTGCTCGAGCCCGACCGTCCGCTGGAGCTCGCAGGGCTCCAGTTCACCGTCACGCACGCGCCGGGACAC
>JAEYNS010000206.1 GCA_023412435.1 Actinomycetes bacterium
TGGGAGAGCCGGGAATCGACGCATTGTGGCGCGAGATCGAGGCGATCCCCACACCGGAACCAATCGTCCTGGCGTCGTCCGATCGTTCCGACCTTACCCCCCGACCGGCCCCGTCCGGCCTGCCCGAGGGGGCTCCGATCGGGCTGCGGTAGCGGGGGCCGCGAGCGCGGCCGCTCAAACTGCGGCGGGGGCGGCGTCCGGC
The DNA here is from genome assembly GCA_023412435.1 of Actinomycetes bacterium. Lineage (GTDB taxonomy): Bacteria > Actinomycetota > Actinomycetes > Propionibacteriales > Propionibacteriaceae > Propionicimonas. Next base: position 203 of record JAEYNS010000206.1, read on the forward strand.
GTCGCAGGAGCGATCGGCTCCTGGCTCCGACGCAAGCCCGAGAGAGCGGGCGGATCAGGGGACTCGACGTCGACAGCGCAGGCAGGCAGGACTGAGCGCCCGCAACCGCGCAGGCTTGGGGGCGCTAATCCCCCAGGGCGTGCTGGACGGGTCCGCGACGGTCCCTGCCAGCGGTCGGGGACCGATCACTCGCAGGCCAGGCCGTCCCCATCCCCGTCCCCGCGGTAGCCGGTGCCGTGGGCGAACCAGTTGTAGATGTCCGCCTCCTTGGGCTTCCGGCTCGAGAACGGGCCCTTCGGATGGCCCGCAGTGTTCTTCTTGAGCTGCGCGCAGGATCCGTACTGCTCCCACCATTCGCCCTTGCTCGGAGCTGCGTCAGTCTCGTCGTCGGATTCGTCCTCGTCGTCAGACTCGTCGTCGTACTCGTCCTCCCAGTAGTCCGATTCGTCGTCACCCTCGTACTCGGAGTCGTCCTCGCCGTTCCCGTCGTCGGAGTAGTTCTCGTCCTCGTACTCGGAGCTGTCCTCGTCTTCGGGCTCGGCCAGGTCGGCTGGTGCAGAAGCCACCGTGCTCGAAGACGCGCGGGGTGGCGGGGCCGCCTCCTCGGCGCCACCACCGAAAGCCTGCCCAATCGCGCCGAGCGCCAAGAGTCCGCCGACGACCACGGCGGCGCCCTTCACCAGCTTCATGAGCCAGATGGTTCCACTCCCAGGCTCGTCCAGGGCGAGAACCGTGAAGGTCCATACACGCGTCCTCTGCTGACCAGGTCGCCGGATGGGCGCGGACAGCGCGGCCGCCGTTGCGATCGCGTTCTTCGCGGATGTCGGCTACCCACCACCGCGGTCTGGAGTAGCAGACGGTCCCAGGTCGCACGTCAGCGGCGCTTCCACCCTTCTTCTAGCGTCGCCGGGTCACGGTTCGCCGGGTCCGTGCCGAGGCCGCGGCACGGCGAACCTCTTGGTCTTCACGGACTCCACGTTGCCGGCCACATCGGTCGCCCGGAAGTCGACAACGTGCTCGCCGACCGCCTTCACCGCCACCGGCTTGACGTACTCCGCCCAGCGGGCTCTGTCGAGTCGGTACTCGATGGTCGCTACCCCGGAGAGGTCGTCTGTCGCCTCGAGGACGATGGCGGCCTTCGCTCCCCTTGCCTTGTGGTCGATGTGCACGGTGGCGCTGCTTTCGGGTGCGGCGACGTCCGAGGCGCAGCGGTCGCCGCCCGTCACGGCGGCCGGAGGCTGGTACACCTTGTCCGACACGCGCGCGTAGTCAACACCGGTGCCGGCTGAGCTCTCGGCAGTAGCGGCGTTGACCTGCTCGATGCGAAGGGTGTGCCTGCCGGAATCGAGGCCGGAGATGGTCGCCAGCTTCTGGCCGTAGAAGGTAGTCCCGCCGGCATCGGGGATCGGGCTCGAGCGGCGCTGGCTGTGGATGCCCTTGTCGACCCCGTCGACGTAGACCCGCACCTGGTTGCCGCCCTCGGTGGCCTTGGTGCCCCACAGCTCGATCGAGCGGCCCTTGAAGGCGAGTTCCGCGTAACCCCCGGTGGCGTTGCCGCCCAGTCTGCTGCCGCCGTAGGCCGATGCGTCGCCGATGACGTTCCAGCCGCCGCCGACCGTCCAGCCCGAGGCCGCCGTATCAATCGTCGTCCACGGGAAGCCGGCCCCCGCCTTCACCTCGAGGAAGGCGTAGCCCCAGCCGGGCAGGCTGAAGGTTGCCTGCTGAGAGCGGATCCAGGGTCCACGCGACTTCGCCGTGAGGTCCTTGGCCCGCTGCGGCACCTTCACGCCCGTGCCTGCCAGGTTCACGGTGATGCACTTCGCCTGCTCACTGAAGTTGTACAGGGCGAGGGCGGTCTTCTTGCCGTCCATGCTGCGCCTCAGCAACGCGTAGGCGTAGCTGTCGTCCTGCGTCGTGAGCCGCTCCCGAGAGGCACCCGGCGCCAGCGCAGGTGAACGGTCGAGGGCCCGGAACACGTCGTAGTACAGCCGCTCGTCCTGCGCCGACAGGTGCTGGTTGAGGGTCTGCTGGTGGTTGAAGTACATCATCCCGGCGCCGCCCGCCTGGACCGCGGCGTCCAGGGCGCGGAGCTTGCCGGGCATGCTCTGCGGATCGAAGTCGAACACCGTGCCGCCCCAGCCACCGCGCCCGTTGAGCCGCCGCGAGTCCATCCAGGTGGCGTAGTGGTCGTCCAGCTGGTCGACGGTCAACCCCTGCGGGTTGCGTGCGACCTGGGTGGCCGAGGAGTTCCAGTCGTCCCCGGCGTCGGCGTAGATCACCTTGTAGCCGACGCGGTCGGCGAGTTGCATGTTCTCTCGGGTGCCTTGGCCTTCGGCATCGAACCACTGGGGACGCGTCTTGCCGTCGGGGTAGACGTACGTGCTCGGAAGAGTGATCTGAAGCTCCGTCTGGCCCTCCTCACTGAGGTCGAGGTAGGTCTGCGGTGCGTCGTAGGTGAAACCCTGGACGCCGAGTCCGAGCCAGAAGCGCAGCACGCGCTTGGCGTACTTCATGGCCTCCGGGCGCGAGTAGTCGAGCGCGGGAAGGCCGCCATCGATGCCCACCCAGTGCCCCCACGACTGCACATAGCAGCGACCGCCGGCCAGATCGGCACGGTTGGTCCACGTGGCGGCCCAGCTCGACAGTTCATCCGTCGGGCATTCCGCCTGCGGCTGTGGCCGCTCGTCCCAGCGGAACAGCCGGCTCTCGAAGGAATCGATCCCCGCTGCCTTGTCGGCGGCCGCCTTCCGGAAGACCGGGTTGTCCGGGTGGATGTACAACAGCTGCATGTACATGATGACCGTGATGCCCTTCGCGTTCGCGGTCTTCACCATCGTCCGGAAGTCGTTCACCGTCCCGGTGCCCACCTGGACGTCGAAGAAGTCCAGCGGCGGCAACCCCAGGAACTCCGGGGTGGACTTCCACGCTCCGTAGATGGCCAGGTGGTGGATACCGCGCTCGCTGTAGAACCCCTGCTTCAGCTTCTTCGTGATCGACTTCCAGGTGGTGGCCGGGTACTCGAAGCCGTCGAAGCCCTCGGGGTCGCGGACGTACTCCCACATGAGCCCGTTGTGCTCGGCGAACGGATCACCGATCCCGACCGGGTTCGCACCGAACACGGCCGCGGTGGCCTTGGGGGTGGGCTTCCCCGGCTTCGCGGCAGCCTGCCGGGTCACGTGTTGGCTCGCGTTCTCGGCCGCCCGCTCGGCTGCCCGCTGCGCCGGAGGAGGAACTGGCTTCGGATGGGCCAGCGCCGGCGCGACCGACGTGGCAGCGAGGCACACGACCAGCGGTATGGCAGCGACAGACAGGAACCGGCGTCCCTTGGCGTTCATGCACTTCCTCCTCGTCGAGGCTGAGATGGCGACGCCGCGATGGTCGAGCTGCCGCCCAATGCAAATGCTTTTGTATGAAGTCTTCGCATCCTCGATGGAGTTGTCAAGAGGGACGCGGACGCTGTGCGCAGGTGGTCCTCGCCGGGATCACTGACGTCTGCCGGACCGGCCGCCGCAGTGGGCTTTCGGGGTGGGTGGCCACCAAGGGTGATAATGCGAGCATGGCCCGGGTCACGATCGAGGATGTCGCCAGTGAGGCTGGCGTGAGCATCACCACGGTTTCGCATGTGTTCAGCGGCCGCCGCCCTGTGAACCGTGACACCAAGCGCGTCGTGAGAGAGGTCGCCCAGCGCCTGGGCTACGTGCCGAACGGGATCGCCCGCAGTCTGCGGCTGCGGAGCGCCCAGACGATCATGATCATCGTCCCGGACATCACGAACAGCTTCTATCCCGAGTACGCCCGAAGCCTGCAGGACGTGGTGTCGCCGGCCGGCTTCCACGCGCTGTTGTGCAACACCGACGCCCACGAGGCCGAGGAGCTGGCCTTCCTGGAGGAGGCGATGTCACGGCGCCTCGACGGCGTGGTGATCGTCGGGTTCCGGATCTCGGTGGATGCCCTGGCCCCTCTGGCGGAGGCAGGCATGGCGGTGGTCAATGTCGGCGATCCGGCAGGCGGCACCATCGACTCGGTCCGCTTCGACGACCGCGCCGCGACAGCCGAGATGACCCGGTTCGTGCTGGGCCGCTACGGCCCCAACGTGGCCCTCATCGACGGGGACGCCGAGGCCCCTGTCGGTCGCCAGCGGAGAGCCGGCTTCGAACTCGCGTGCCGGGAGTTCGGCATCGCCGAGGGTGCGCCCGCGATCGTGGTTGAGGAGTTCGACCGGGCTGGTGGAGCCCGTGGCATGACCCGGCTCCTGGCCCGTTCGACCCCGCCGAGGGCGGTGGTGTGTGCGAACGACATGAT
>JAEYNS010000212.1 GCA_023412435.1 Actinomycetes bacterium
CGGTGGGGGTCGGGGTCGGCGTGGGCGTCGGGGTGTCGGCGGCGGTGGGGGACGGGTCGGGCGTCACCGGCGCCTGGGTCGGCGTCTCGGCGGAGGCCGCCGTACACCCCGCCAGCAGCGGACCTGCCACTGCTGCCCCGGCCACCCCGACGGCACCGACCATGAGGGTCCGGCGGCTCACCGACTCCATCACTCACTCCTCCACCCGGCGACACGGTCCTCGCGGACCGCCCTCAATCGTAGAACCAACTGCCCAGCAGTCCGAATCGGGAACCCCGGGGCGGACTCAGGCCCCGGCAACCTCGTAGTCCATGCAGACCCGCGCGGTACGGACCTTGCCGATGAACTGCGCGACCGCCTGGTGGCGGGGATGCACGACATAGGCCTGGAGCGCCTCGACCGTGTCGAACTCGCTGTACAGCACCAGGTCGTAGCTGTGCTCGAGCGGGTCGGCGCCGATCGCGACCTCAAGGGTGCGCAGCCCGGGGACCACGTCCGACAAGGCGGCGAGTTGCTCGGCTGCGGTGGCGAGGTTCGCTGCCTTGTCGGCGCCCTCGGCCTGGTCGGCGAAGTTCCAGAAGACGATGTGCTTGATCACGGGGGGATTCTTCCACGGCGCGGCTGCCGCTGACAGGCGAGCCGGCACAGTCGCGGGTCAGCGACGGTCGGCGATCGACGGCGGGCCACCCGCCCTGCCGAGCCGCACCAGGTCCAGCAGCTCGTGCCAGGCCTCGATCTTCACCCGTTCCCTGCCGCCGAGGCGTCCGCGTTCCAGTTCCGCTGCGTCGATCCGCTTCCAGTCCTCGAGGGTGGACGGGGCGAAGCCCCGGTCGGCCAGGGTGCCCATCACGTCGGCCAGGTCGCGGCGCGGGGCGTCGGCCAGGTCGGCGAGCAGGTGGCCGACGGTCTCGGCGGCGTCGGCCTTGTTCGTCCCGATCACGCCGATCGGGCCACGCTTGATCCAGCCCACCACGTACTCCCGCGGCCGGAGGGTCCCGTCGAGTTCGACCACCCTGCCCTCGCGGTTGGGGATTCGGCCGGTCTCGGAGTCGAACGGGACGCCGGGCAGCGGGATGCCTCGGTAGCCGATCGAGCGCAGGACCAGCTGGGCGTCGAGGGTGGTCAGCTCCGCGGTACCGGCCACCTTGCCCGGACCGGCGGGCACTGTGCGTTCCAGGACCACCCGCTCGACCCGTCCGTCCCCCTCGAGACGCACCGGACGGTGCCAGAACAGGAAGTGGAGGCGGGCTCTCGGCTGCGGCTCCGTCCGCCGCACGGCATCGGCCAGCGCGGCGACGTTGGCGCGGGTCCGCCGGTCGAGCAGGTCGGCGTCGATGGCGTCGAGGTCGACCCCTGCGACGTCGACCGCGAGCTGGGGCGTGGCGAGGAGTTCCCGCAGCTCGGGGGTGGTGAAGCTGGCGTGCTCGGGCCCGCGGCGGCCCACCACCCACACGTGGTCCACCTCGGCGGCGCGCAGTTCGCCCAGCACCGCGTCCGGCATGTCGGTGCTGGAGAGCTCGGCTGCTGTCTTCAGCAGGATCCGGGCCACGTCCACCGCCACGTTGCCGACCCCGGCGATGACAGCGGTGGACACCCCGGCCAGCGACTGCGGTTCGGCGTCCGGGTGGCCGGAGTACCAGGCGACCAGCTCGCGGGCCGACCGGCTGCCGGGCAGCGACTCGCCCGGGATCCCCATCCTGCGGTCCTCGCTGGCTCCTGCGGCGTAGATGACGGCGTCGTAGGCCGCCGTGATCTCGGCCACCGTCACGTCGCGACCCAGTTCGACCAACCCGTAGAACCTGACCCGGTCGGACTCGAACACCCGTGCAAGCACAGTGGCGATCCCCTTGATGCTGTCGTGGTCGGGAGCCACCCCGTACCGCAGCAGCCCGAACGGGGACGGCAGCCGGTCGAAGATGTCCACCTCGATCTCGAACGGGGCGCCGGCCAGCAGCGACTGGGTGGCGAACAGCCCGGACGGTCCCGCGCCGATCACCGCCACCCGGCGCGGCGTGGTCATGGGCGCCACCCCACCGGGACCTCGCGCACCGCGACCCGGGTCGGCACCGGGTGCCGCTGGCCGCCGACGTGGACGACGTCGCCGCCCTCGATCCGCAGCTGGCTGCGGTAGCGGCGCAGCGCCTCCACCACGACGTCGCGGTGCTGCTCGAGATCGAGGGCGTCGGGATCCCCGGCGGGGTCGGAGCCGACCTCCACCCAGGCCGCACCGACCCGGGCTGCGGCCTCCTGCCCGATCCGGTGGCAGGCGACGTGGTCGGGATGGCCGTAGCCGCCGGCCGCGTCGTAGCTGACGATCGCCTCGGCTGCGAACCACTCCGCGTAGGCGGCGAGGTCGGCGGCGGCCTCGGCGAGCTCGGCCGCGGTGAGCGCGTCGGGACCGGCGTCCGGCCCTGGCCCGGCGAGGGTCTCGGACAGCCAGCGCATCCCCGAGTCGGCGTAGCGGCGGGGTGGCACGCCGGCCGCCCTGGCCGGGGGCTGGCCGAGGAAGCTGTGGTCGTGGACGCCGAGCACCGCGAGCGCCTCGGCCAGCTCCCGTTCCCGCAGCGCCACCAGGTCGCCGGACTCGACGAGCGCCTCGCCGCGTTCCCCGCGGGTGGCGGTGACGACTCCCACCGTGACGCGACGGGCGACGAGGTCGGCGATCAGCGTGCCGGTGGCGAGGGTCTCGTCGTCGGGGTGGGCGTGCAGGAAGAGGACCCGCGTGGCGCGGCCGAGCGCGGTCATGACGGGCTCCGTCCGATCAGGTCCCGGTAGACAGCGACCAGCCGCGCGGCCGCCCAGGTCCAGACGAACCTGCGGGCGTGCACCCGCGCCACCACGCCCGTGCGGGCCAGCCGGTCGGGATCGGTGAGCAGCGCCGTGATGGCCGCCGCCCAGTCCTCGGGGCGTCGGCTGTCCATCAGCTGCCCCGTCACGCCGTGGGCCACGGCCTCGCGCAGCCCGCCGGCCGCCGCGGCGATCACCGGCGTACCACTCGACGCCGCCTCGAGGGCCACCAGCCCGAAGGTCTCGGAGTGCGAGGGGACCAGCACCAGCCGCGCCGAGCGCATCAGGCGGGCGAGTGCGGGACGTGGCTGCGGGCCCAGAAAGCTGACCTGACCGGCCAGCCCGAGCTCATCGACCAGTGCGAGCAGCCTGGCCTGGTACGCGGCGAAGTCGGCGGACACGTCCCCGGCTACCACCAGGTGGGGCCGGATCGCCGGGTCGACCGCCGCCATCGCCCGGATCGCCAGGTCGGGCCCCTTCAGGGGCTGCAGCCGGGCGGCGAAGAGCAGGTAGCCGAGCGGCATCGCAACGTCGAGCCCGGCGTCCGGCTCCTCACCCGGCAGCAGCGGGCGGAAGAGGTCGTGCTCCACCCCGGGCGAGATCACGCACACCCGCTCGGGGTCCGCCCCGCACCGGTCGATGACGGTCTGCGCCTCCGCGGCGCTGATCGCCACCACCGCCTGCGACTCCCTCGCCACCAGGGCCTCCCCGGGGATGCGGGCGGGCGACTCGGGTGGCTCACCCTCGGCCAGGGGCGAGCCGGGCGGCGCCGCCACGGAGTGGTAGCTCTGGACGTGCGGCACCCCCCACGCGCGGGCCAGCGGCAACGCGGCGACGCCGGACATCCAGTGGTGGGAGTGGACGACGTCGTAGGGCCCGAGCTCGCCGAGGCCCGCGGAGAACTCCGGGATGAACTCGTCGATCCGGCTCTTCGGCAGCGGCGCGGCAGGGCCGGCAGTGACGTGGCGCAGGGTGACGCCCGGCGCAAGCCGGACGAGGTCGGGGTCGGTGGCCGAGGCACGCCGGGTGATCAGGTCGACGCTGTGGCCGAGGTCGGCGAGGGCGTCGGCGGTGGCGCGTTCGACGACATTCAGCCCGCCCGCGTCCCCTGACCCCGGCAGGGTGGCCGGGGAGGTGTGCAGGGAGACGAACGCGATCCGGAGCGGCACGCTGGCAGCCTAGCGCTGAGACCCGAGGGCCCCGCCTGGACCCGGCGGGCATTCCCGGGACGATAGCGTTTCCCCATGAGTGAGCCTGTGCGCCTTCGCAATGACCGGGTGTCGGTGGAGATCCTCCCGCTGGGGGCGAGCCTGCACCGCTTCGAGGTCCGGCTGCCCGACGGCGGCTGGCGCAACGTGGTGGTGAGCCGGGACGATCCCGGCAGCACCGACGAGTCCTACCTCGGCGCCACTGTGGGGCGGCTGGCGAACCGGGTGGGGGACGCGCGGCTCACCATCGCGGGAGTGCCGTACGACCTGGCGCCGAACGAGGGCGCGAACCAGCTGCACGGCGGGCCCGGCGGCTTCTCCGAGGTCGTCTGGGACGTCCGGTCGGCGACCGGGGACACCGTCGTCCTCCACCTGGTGAGCCCGGACGGCGACCAGGGCTACCCCGGCACCGTCGACGTCACCGCCACCTTCTCGTTGCTCGACTCCGGCGCCCAGGTCGTCTACGCCGCGACCACCGACGCCCCGACCGTGGTCAACCTGACCACCCATCCGTACTTCATCCTCGGCGACGCCACGATCGCCGACCACCTCGTCACCGCGCCCACCACCCACTACACCCCGACCCGGGCCGAGGACCTGATCCCGACCGGGGAGATCCTGCCGGTGGACGGCACCGCCCTCGACCTGCGTGGCGGGCGCGTCGTCGGCGAGCTCATCGAGGCAGCGCTCGCCGAGGGCCTGGCGCGCAAGGGCGGGATCGACCAGAACTTCGTCATCGACGGCACGGGCCTGCGCGAGCACGTGCGGGTCACGGGGCCCTCCGGCCTCACCCTCGTGGTGCGAAGCGACGCGCCGGCGCTCCAGCTGTACACCGCGGAGCATCTGGGCCGCACCGGGCTGGCGATCGAGCCGCAGGGCTTCCCTGACGCCCCCAACCACCCCGCCTTCGGGTCGGTCGACCTGCTTCCCGGGCAGGAGTACAGCGCCACCACCCAGTGGCTCGTGAGCTGAACCACCTGCACAACGAAGTCAGGCCCCGGGAAGTATGAATTCCCGGGGCC
>JAEYNS010000151.1 GCA_023412435.1 Actinomycetes bacterium
CTGGTGCATGGCCCGGGTGCCGAACGCGACCACCCCGACCACGACTACGCCGGCCAGCACCTGGGGCAGGCCGAGCAGCAGCGCCCCCCAGCCCGCCAGCGCCGCGACCAGCGCCACCGGAGCCACCGCCAGCCAGCCCACCAGCATCGCCGACCTTGCCACCGGGCGGGTGACCTCGGCGGTCGGCCGGACCGGCAGCACGGTGAGGAACCCGGCGGCCAGGCGCAGCCCGGCGATCACGTCAGGTCCGCCAGCTGGGTGATGTCGCGCAGCGCCGCCACCGCTGCCCGCAGGATCGGCACCGCCACCACGGCACCTGTGCCCTCCCCCAGACGCAGCCCGAGATCCACCAGCGGCTCAAGCCCGAGCCGGGCCAGCGCCACCGACTGTCCGGGCTCGGTCGAGCGGTGCCCGGCCCGCGCCCAGGCCACGAACCCGGGGTCGATGGACGCGGCGACCACGGCCTCGGCGACCGCGACCACGCCGTCCAGCAGCACCGGGACGCCGCGCCGGGCGGCGCCGAGCAGGTAGCCCACAGCGGCGGCGGTGTCGGCGGAGCCGAGTGCGGCCAGCCGCTCCACCGGATCGGCGACCCGGCCGCCCACCCTGGCCAGCGCGGTGTCGATCACCTTCGCCTTGTGGGCCAGCGCGGCGTCGTCGATACCGGTGCCGCGCCCGACCACGGCGGCGGCCGGCAACCCGTAGCTCGCAGCGATCAGGGCGGCGGCGACCGTGGTGTTGCCGATTCCGAGGTCGCCGGCGATCAGCAACTGGGCGCCGTCGGCCACCAGGTCGGCGGCGATCGCGTCCCCCGCGGCGAGCGCAGCCTCGGCCTGCTCGCGGGTGAGCGCGTCGGTGGCGTCGATAGCGCCGGAGCCGCGCCGCACCTTGAACCGCGAGATCGCCGGGTCGAGGTCCGGGAAGTCCTCGGCGACGCCCAGGTCCACGACCTGCACAGCGACGCCGTTCGCGCGCGCCAGGGCGGAGATGCCTGCCCCACCGGCCGCGATCCCCCGCACCATGGCCGGAGTGATCGAGGCCGGATAGGCCGACACCCCCGAGGCCGCGACCCCGTGGTCGCCGGCGAACACCACCACCCGGACGTCATCCAGCTGGCGCGGCGGGCAGGTTCGCTGACAGCCGGCCAGCCAGACCCCCAACTCCTCGAGCCCACCGAGCGCCCCGAGCGGCTTGGCCTGCCCGTCGCTGCGCCGGCGGGCAGCGGCGGCAGCAGCGGCGTCGGGTGGAGCGATCGGGAGTGCGGCGGCAGCCATGGAGTGCCCTTCAGGAGTCGTGGCCCGGAAACGTCACGCCCACCGGTTCCCGACTTCCCGGTCTCCCGGGTCACGGTGGCCCGACCGCTCCGGAGTCTCACCGGATTCCGCGATGGTGCGCGCCCCGATCCTTTCACCAATCGCCGCACCCGGATCGCCGGGTGCGAGAATCGGGCATGCTCGCCGACACCCCCTACCTCACGGGCCTGCTGCTCACCGGACGCCGCGTGGTCGTGGTCGGGGGCGGACGGGTAGCCGCCCGCCGCGTCCCCACGCTGCTCGCCGCCGACGCCGAGGTGACCGTCGTCTCGCCGATGCTGCACCCCGACCTGGAGTCGCTGGCCGCCGCCGGCAGCATCGAGTGGGAGCGGCGTGAGTTCCGCCGCGGCGACCTGGCCGGGGCGTGGTACGTGATCGCCGCGACCCCCTCGGCCACGGTCAACGCAGCCGTGGTGGACGAGGCCGAGGCGGGCCACACCTTCTGCGTGCGTGCCGACGACGGCGCCCACGGCTCGGCGTGGACGCCGGCAACAGGAGTCCACAACGGCCTCACCGTCGGGGTTCTGGGACGCGGCGACCCGCGCCGCTCCAGGCGTGCCCGCGACCGGCTGCTCGAGGTGGCCTCCGTCGAAGACCTTTAGGCCTTGGGCTCCAGCTCGACGATCTCGGCCTCCGGCGCGTTCTTCTTGACCGACTCGATGCCGGCCACCGCGTTCGCCCTCGAGGCGTACCCCTGGCTGGTCGCGATGACCTGGCCGGTGGTGGCCTTCAGGTTGAACCGCCAGTCGCCGCCCTTGTCGACCCAGAGCTCGAACTTTCCTGCCATGGCAGGGCCCCTCCCCATCGGTGTCACCGGCAACGGTGCCGGTGTGCAACCCACGCTAGCGGCCCGTCGCCAGCCGCGGGAGGTCCCCACTGAAACGTCCCAGCCCGGTAGTGGAGGCGGCGGCTCCCCGTTCACGCCGGCGCGGCTCGTCGGCGTGGTCGGGGTGGCGGTTGGGCCCGGGGGGCATCCTTGGGGGACAGGAGGTGCGCCATCGACATTGCGACGATTCTGATCGGGCTGGCCATCGTGGTCGGCCTGCTCGGCATTGTGGTCCCCGTACTGCCCGGCTCGATCCTGATCGGGTTGGCCGGGCTGGTGTGGGCGATCCTCCACCAGACTCCGGCGGCCTGGATGGTCTTCGCGGCGATGGTCGTGTTGCTGGGCGTCGGCTCGGTGACCACCTACGTGCTCACGGCACGCCGCACCCAGGGAGCCGGGGTGCCGTTGAGTTCGCAACTCGGCGCCGCGGTCGCCGGCATCGTCGGCTTCTTCGTGATCCCCGTGGTCGGGATGCTGGTCTTCTTCCCGCTCGGCCTGCTGGCCATGGAGTGGCTGCGGCTGCGCGACCTCCCGGCGGCGCTGCATTCCGCGGGCGTCGCGCTGCGCGCCATGCTGGTCGGGATGGGCATCGAGTTCGCCGCTGCGCTGGGCGCCGCCGTCTTGTGGACCCTCGCCAACCTGTGGTGGGTGTAGCGGCGAGCCGTGGGGATGAATCCCGCGCCCGTCCCGGTTCCCCGGGTGTGACCGCCGCGCCGCAACCCGTCGACGTCGCCGTCATCGGCGCCGGCCAGGCGGGCCTGTCCGCAGGCCATCACCTGCGCCGGCGCGGCCTGCGTCCGGTCGGCGGGGACGCAGCCGACGCCGCCGGCAGCTTTGTGATGCTGGACGCCAACCCCGCCCCCGGTGGCGCCTGGCAGCACCGCTGGCGCTCGCTGCTGATGGCGACCGTCAACGGGATCTACGACCTGCCGGGGATGGCCAAGCCCGCGCTCGACCCCGCCCTGCCGAGTGTGGACGCCCTGCCGCCCTACTTCGCCGCGTACGAGGCTGCCCACGACCTGCGGGTGCGCCGGCCGGTCACCGTGACCGCTGTCCGGCGGGCCGACGACGACCCGCGCGGACGGCTGCTGGTGGAGACCGACGCCGGGGACTGGGCCGCCCGCTGGGTGGTGAACGCCACCGGCACCTGGACCCGTCCGCACTGGCCGGTCTACCCGGGCGCCGACAGCTTCCGCGGCCGCCAGTTGCACGTCCGCGACTACGTCTCGGCCGACGAGTTCGCCTACCAGAAGGTGGTCATCGTCGGCGGCGGGATCTCCGCGGTGCAACTGCTCAACGAGATCTCCCTGGTGGCCGACACCTTCTGGGTGACCCGCCGCGAGCCGGTGTGGCAGACCGGGGAGTTCGACGAGGGCAGGCGGATCGCCGCGATCGACTCCGTGGTGGAACGGGCCCGCCAGGGCCTCGGCCCGGTCTCGATCGTGTCGGTGACCGGGATGTACTGGTCGCCCTGGGCGCGGCAGGCCCGCGAGCGCGGCGTCCTGGTGCGCCACCCCATGTTCACCGCCATCGAGCCGGACGGAGTACGGATGCCGGACGGCACCCTGGTGGAGGCTGACGTGATCCTGTGGGCGACCGGCTTCGATCCGGCGATCGACCACCTCGACCCGCTCGGGCTGCGGACTCCGGCCGGTGGCATCAGGGTCGAACGCAGCCGGGCGATCGACGAGCCCCGGCTCTTCCTGATCGGCTACGGACCGTCCCAGTCCACGGTGGGCGCCAACCGGGCCGGACGCGACGCCGCCCGGGCGATCCTTGCCGACCTCGGGGCGGCCCGGGGGGCCTGACTGGCACACCTGCACCGGAAG
>JAEYNS010000259.1 GCA_023412435.1 Actinomycetes bacterium
GGGTTGGACGGTGCCGCCGTCGCGGCCTTCCTCGGCCTGCTGTGGCCCCGCCTGACCGGCTGCGACCCGATCGCGATCGCCGTGCTGGCGGCGGCAGTGACCATCCTCGCCGTGCCGCTGGTCCCGCCCGGCATCCCCGTCCTGATCGCCGCCGCGGCAACCGCCGGCTGGTGGGCCTGGCGGCGCAACCCGGGTGCAGCGACATGACGCTGTGGTCCTGGATCCTGCTGGCCGCGGCGACCGCCTACCTCATCAAGCTCGCCGGCTACCTGCTGCCGCAGGCCTGGCTGGACTCGCCACCGGTCACCGAGCTGGCCGCCGCCCTGACCGTCGGTCTGCTGGCGTCGCTGACGGTGATGAACACCGTCGCAGGCGGCCAGGCGCTGGTCTTCGACTCCCGCCTGCTGGCGCTGGCCGCCGCCGCGATCGCGCTCCGGCTCAACGCCCCGTACCTCGTGGTGGTGGTGGTCGGCGCGCTGGCCGCCGCCCTGGGACGGCTCGCCGGCCTGCCCTGATCATCCGGCCAGCTGCGGCGGCCGGGTGAGCAGCAGCGCAGCCCCCACCAGCACCAGGACGACGGCGATCAGCGTCGTGCCCAGTTCGGTCACCAGCGCGCTGTGCTGCTCCAGCCCGATCAGCCTCGGCACCACCTGAACCCACGGGTGGGTGCGCCAGCTCGCCACCAGGTCGGCGACCAGCTGCCAGCCGGTGTAGACCACCAGCCCCGCCAGGGCGGACAGCACACCGCGGCGGTCGTACCACGGGGTGGCGAACCAGGTGGCCGCCAGCAGGTACACCAGCAGGGTCGCAGCCATCCCGAGTGCCAGGAGCTGCCCGGCTGTGGGGACCGGGACTGCGGGCACCCGCCCCTGGGTGACAGCGGCCACCAGCGGGGGCAGCCAGATCCAGCCCAGCCCTGCGACCAGCCCGAGGGCGGAGAACCCCGCCAGCAGCGGCAAGGAGCGCGGGGCGGCGGGGGGCGTCATGGACCCATCATTACCCGGCCGGTGCCTGGGCGGGAACCGTCCTCAGCCGGTCTGTGGACGCACCACCGCGGGCAGCCGCGGGCTCCGCAGGCGGGCGCGCCCGGCCAGGCCGAAGGCGGCGGCCGCCAGCCCGCAGCAGGCGATGATCGCAGCGGTCGGGAACCCGTGACCCGGCGGGATGTCCCAGTTCGCCGCGCTGGCCCCCACCATGAAGGCGTAGTCGCCGAGCGTCCGCAGCCAGCCGAACGAGGCGACCCCCCACAGCCCTGTCAGCTGGCCCAGCCTCACCGCGCCGTCGCTGTGCTGGATGATCACCCCCGCGGCGAGCAGGGCGGCCAGGTCGATGCTGACGGTCAGCCAGGCGAGCCAGCCGTCGCCCGACAGGGTCCCCCGGCTCTCGGCCAGCGAGGCTGCGCCGAGGACCCCGGTGAGGACGCCCGGAAGCGCGGCCACCGCCCGGCTCGCCACCGGCCAGCGCTGGGCGGCGACGAACCCCGTCCACGCCAGGGCCAGCAGCAGGAGCGCGAGGGCGACGAAGGGCCGCGAGGCGGGATCGCCGGTCAGGCTGCCGCCCAGGGCGAAGGAGCCTCCGGAATCCATCCGGGCCAGGCAGGCCGCAGAGAACTCACCGCTCAACCGGTAGCCGGCCAGCACGCTGCCGTTCAGCAACTGGCCGCGGCAGGGCAGCCAGTGCAGGTACGCGCCCACGCCGAGGGCCGCCGCCGCGGCAGACATCAGCGTCGCGAGCAGCAGCCAGGGCGCCCTCCCACCCCACATGGTCCGACCGTAGGGCGTCCGACCCGGATTGGGAAGGACGCGCGGGGACAAGACCGCTCCGGGCCGTCCCAGACGTCCCGGACGTCACACCCGACCCTCCGTGGCCGGCCCGGCTCAGGACTCCAGCAGCTTCGCGCCCAGCCAGCCCTCCGGGATGCCGAGGCCCTCGACCAACGGCAGGGCGTGCGGCCGGAGGTCGCGGCAGAGCTGGTTGAGCTGCTCGCCGATGGCCCGGGAGCGCAGGGTGGACATCCGGTTGTGCTCGATGAACCAGGCCCGGTCGGCGTCGATGCTGGACAGCGCGTACAGGCTGCACAGCTTCTCCAGCACACCGCGGGCGTCCGGGTCGGCACACTCCTCGACCCCGGTGATGAAGGCCTCGAAGACCTGACGCTCCAGGTGCGCCCGCGCCACGAACGCCACGTGGTCGCCCAGCCTGTTGAACGCCTCGAACCGGTCGCCGTCCGCTCTCGCGGCGGCCCGCATCGGGCGGGCCAGCGACTCCAGCGAGTGGCGCTCCCGCTCGGTGAACATCAGCGCCTGCCACGACCTGTCGACCATCGCGAGCTTGTCGGGCTGCCGGCGGGCCGCGCTCACCAGCCGCTCGAACAGCACGCCGGCGGCCGTCCACTCGATCACCGACTCCCCGACCGCCCGGGCGGTGGCCTGCACAACGCCGGCCCTGTCGAGGTCGCCCCAACTCTGCTTGTAGTCGCTCAGCAGCGCCTTGGCGACCAGCTGCAGCAGGACCGTGTTGTCACCCTCGAAGGTGGCGAAGATGTCGACATCGCTGCGCAGCAGGGTGAGCTGGTTCTCGGTCATGAAGCCCGCGCCACCGCAGGCCTCGCGGCTGGCCTGCAGGGCGGTGTTGGCGAAACTGCTGGACAGCGCCTTCAGCCCGGCGGCGAAGGTCTCCAGGTTGCGCTGGTCGGTCTCGGTGGACGCTTCCTCGCCCTGCACCCGGATCAGCTCCTGGTTGAGCCGGTTCTGGGCGAAGCCGAGCGCGTAGGAACGGGCGACCAGCGGCAGCAGCCGGCGCTGGTGGGTCAGGTAGTCCAGCAGCAGGACGCCGTCGCTGCGGCCGGGCGCGGGGAACTGGCGACGCTTCAGCGCGTACCGGGTGGCGATCGAGAGCCCACGCCGGGCTGCGATCCCAGCTCCTGCCGAGATGCACACGCGGCCGCGCACCAGAGTGCCCAGCATGGTGAAGAACCGGCGGTTGGCCGACTCGATCGGCGAGGCGTACCTGCCGTTCTCGTCGACGCCCCCATAGCGGTCGAGCAGCATCAGCCGCGGCACCCGCACGTGGTCGAACCGGATCGTGCCGTTGTCGATCCCTACCAGGCCGCCCTTGTGGCCCTGGTCGGCGGTGGTGACGCCGGGCAGATCACGGCCCGCCTCGTCGCGCAGCGGAACGAGGATCGCGTGGATGCCATGGCGCTGGTGGTCAACCACGAGCTGGCCGAAGACGGCAGCCATCGAACCGTGCAGGCCGGCGTTGCCGATGTAGGCCTTGGCGGCCGACGGGGTCGGCGAGTGGACGACGAACTCGTCGGTGGCGGCGTCGTAGGTGATCGTGGTCTCGAGGCTCTGGACGTCCGACCCATGACCGAGCTCGGTCATCGCGAAGCAGCCGAGGAGTTCGAGCGAGGTCACCCCCGGCAGGAAGGTGTCGTGGTGCCAGCCGGTGCCGAGGTTGGCGATCGCACCACCGAACAGCCCGAACTGCACCCCCGACTTCACGGTCACCGACAGGTCGCCGTGGGCGAGCAGCTCGAAGGCGGTCAGCGCCGCCTCCGGGGAGCCGTGGTCCTTGGCCGACAGCGGCACGCCCGCCGCCCCGAAACCCGCCTCGGCGAGTTCCCGCAGCCGGGTGAGGACCCACTCGCGGGCCTCGGGCATGCTCTGCGAGGCGTCCCGCAGCAGGTTCTCGGCCGGCATCGTGGCGCGCCCGTTGGCACGCGACTGCGCGAAAGGCCCGTCCAGGGCGGTGCGCAAGGCGGCTCCCAGGGACGTCAGGGTCTCTCCAGGGGTCAGCAGCAGGGTCATCGGTCAGCGCTCCTTAGCGAGGACGTCGGTCAGGCCGGCGGTCAGGGCCGGGACGAACAGGGCAGTGATGTGGGAGACGATCTCGTGCCGCGGCGGCCGCGGGTCGGACGCCATCCAGCGGTCGGCGGCGGCGCGGATGAACCCGACCAGACCGTGGCCCCAGGTGGTGGCGCAGGCGGGATCCTGGCCGGTCTCCCGTAGCTGGTGCGCGATCGCCGCCTCGATCCGGTCACCGATCATGGACGGCAGTCCGGCGGCCGGATCGACAGGCGTCGACGACTCGATCGGCGGGCTCATCACGAACCGGTAGATCTCCGGGTCGCGCTCCACCAGCGCCAGATAGCTGTCGGCGAGGTCTGCCGTGAGCCGGCCGATATTGGTCAGGTCGGTGAGGTGGAGGGCTGCCGTGACGTCGGAGAGGATGTACGCGTGCACCGCCTGGGCCACCGCGCGGTACAGCCCTGCCCGGTCGCCGAAGTGGCGGTAGATCACCGTCTTGGAGGTGCCGGCCTGGGCAGCGATCTCGTCCATGCCCACCCCGGGCCCGCCCTGCCGGATCGCGCGCAGGGCGTGCTCCACGAGTTCCCGGCGTCGGGTAACCCTGTGGGCCGCCCAGCGGGCGTCCCGTCCATCAACAGTGGTGGCCACTCCCCTAGGGTACCCAGTACGAGGGGTACCTGCTACCTTTGGTATCGGCTAATTCCCCGGAAGTCCCCCTGGAGGCACGATGTCGTCCCCCCGTAGTGCTGTCGTCGTCGGCGGCAACCGCACCCCCTTCGCCCGTGCGAACGGCGCCTACGCCGCGGCGTCCAACCACGATCTGCTCACCGCCGCCATCGACGGGCTGGTGGCCCGCTACGGCCTGGCCGGCCAGCGGATCGGCGAGGTGGCGGCCGGCGCGGTGCTCAAGCACACGCGCGACTTCAACCTCGCCCGCGAGGCGGTGCTCAGCTCGGCGCTGGCGCCCGACACCCCGGCCTGTGACCTGCAGCAGGCCTGCGGTACCGGCCTCGAAGCAGTGATCTACATCGCCAACAAGATCGCCCTGGGGCAGATCGACACCGGGATCGCCGGCGGCGCGGACTCCGCGTCCGACGCCCCGATCGCGGTGAGCGAGCCGCTGCGCCGCGCCCTGCTGGCCGCCAACGCCGCCAAGACCCTGCCCGCGCGGTTGAAGGCGCTGGCCGCTGTCCGTCCCAGCCACCTGCGCCCGGAGACGCCGCGGGTGGTCGAGCCGCGCACCGGGCTCAGCATGGGCGAGCACCAGGCGCTCACCACCAAGAACTGGGGGATCACCCGCCAGGCCCAGGACGAGCTCGCCGCGGCCTCCCACCACAAGCTCGCCACCGCCTGGTCGGAGGGCTTCTTCGACGACCTGGTGACGCCGTACCTCGGCCTGTCGAAGGACGCGAGCCTGCGTGCCGACACCAGCGTCGAGAAGCTCGCCGCGCTCCGGCCGGTCTTCGGAGGACCGGACGGCACCATGACGGCGGGCAACTCCACGCCGTTGTCGGACGGGGCAGCGGTGGTGCTGCTCGCCGACGCCGGGTACGCGGCAGCGCACCACTTGCCGGTGCTGGCACGGCTGGTGGACGCCGAGGTGGCAGCTGTCGACCACCCCTCCGGCGCCGACCTGCTGCTCGCACCGGTGACCGCGGTGGGGCGGATGCTCGCCCGGCAGGGACTCACCCTGGCCGACTTCGATCTCTACGAGATCCACGAAGCCTTCGCGGCCACCGTGCTCGCCGCCCTCAAGGCCTGGGAGGACGACGACTACTGCCGCTCGGTCGGGCTGGCGGGCGCACTCGGGTCGATCGACCGCGACCGGCTCAACGTGACCGGCTCGTCGCTGGCCGCCGGGCATCCGTTCGCCGCGACCGGCGCCCGGATCGTCGCCACCCTCGCCAAGCTGCTGGCGGACAAGGGCCCCGGCTCGCGCGGGCTCATCTCGATCTGCGCCGCCGGCGGGCAGGGCGTCGTGGCGATCCTCGAGGCGGTGTGAGATGACGGTGCTCGAGTCGATCTTCTACTCACGTCCCGGTCAGGTGCTGGCCGCGAAGGCGGGCCTGCCTGAACCACCACGGTTGCGCCGCGGCGCCAGTTGGCCGCAGGGCCAGATCGTGCTGGCTGCCCACGGTGGCGCCCGGCTGGCGGCCGAGACCCTCGCCGTGCTGGGCCGCGCCACCGGCGAGCCCGTGATCGACGACGCCACCGCCCAGTCGGCGCCCGGCTACGGCTCCCCGATCGGAGCCGTCGTGGTCGACGCCACCGAACTGCGCCGGATCGGCGACCTGGAGTGGCTGCGGTCGGTGCTGCGTCCCGCGATCCGCTCGCTCGAGCCGAGCGGACGCGTGATCCTGCTCGCCCGTCCCCCCGCAGGGGTGGACGGACCCGAGGCCAAGGCCGTCGCACAGGCGCTGGACGGGCTGAACCGCACGATCGGCAAGGAACTCCGCAAGGGCGCGACCGCGAACCTGATCCAGGCCACGGACGGCGCGACCGCCGGATCGCTGGCCTCCACCCTCGGCTTCCTGCTTCACGGCAGGTCCGCGTTCGTCTCAGGCCAGACCTGGCAGGTGGGCCCGGCCGACGCCCCGCCCCCGTCGGCGGCCCCGCTGGACGGGCGGATCGTCGTGGTGACCGGCGCCGCCCGCGGCATCGGCGCGGCGATCGCCCGGGTGCTGGCC
>JAEYNS010000156.1 GCA_023412435.1 Actinomycetes bacterium
GGCCCCCCCGCCGCGGGGCCCCGGGGGGGGGGGGCGGGGCCCCCGCTGCCAGGCTTGTCAGCTCACTCGGCCGACGGCTTGGTGCGAGTCGGATCGACCGGGACGCCGGGGCCCATCGTGGAGGCCACGGTGACCTTCTTCAGGTAGCGGCCCTTGGACGCACTCGGCTTGAGCCGCATGACCTCGTCCATGGCGGCGAAGTAGTTCTCCCGCAACTGCTGCTCGGTGAAGGACGCCTTGCCGACGATGAAGTGGAGGTTGGCGTGCCGGTCGACGCGGAACTCGATCTTGCCGCCCTTGATGTCGGTGACGGCCTTGGCCACGTCCATGGTGACGGTGCCCGTCTTCGGGTTCGGCATCAAGCCGCGCGGACCGAGCACCCGGCCCAGCCGGCCGACCTTGCCCATCAGGTCAGGGGTGGCGACCACCGCGTCGAAGTCGAGGTAGCCGCCGGCGATCTTGTCGATCAGCTCGTCGGCGCCGACCTCGTCGGCACCGGCCGCGATCGCGTCGGCAGCCTTCTCACCGGTGGCGAAGACGAGGACCCGTGCCGTCTTGCCAGTGCCGTTGGGAAGGTTGACGGTGCCGCGCACCATCTGGTCCGCCTTGCGGGGATCGACGCCGAGTCGCAGCGCGACCTCGATGGTCTCGTCGAACTTGGCCGACGCACCCTGCTTGGCGAGGGTGAGGGCGGCCTCGGGGGTGTACAGCTGATCGTTGTTGATCGACTCAGCCGCGGCCTTGTAGGCCTTGCTTCGCTTCATTCTGGTCTCCTTGGGTTGGTGGGCATCCGCGTATGGATGCCTGGCCAGGCGTGGTGCGGGCTGAGCCCTCCCACTACTTCTTGGTTCGGTCAGCCCTCGACGGTGACGCCCATGGAGCGGGCGGTGCCGGCGACGATCTTCATCGCGGCGTCGATGTCGTTGGCGTTGAGGTCGGGCAGCTTGGTGGTGGCGATCTCACGCACCTGGTCGGAGGTCAGCTTGCCGACCTTCTCCTTGTTCGGACGCGCGGAGCCGCTCTTCAGGCCGGCGGCCTTCTTGATCAGCTCGGCGGCCGGCGGGGTCTTGGTGATGAACGAGAACGTCCGGTCCTCGTAGATCGTGATCTCGACCGGGATGATCGTGCCGCGCATCGCCTCGGTCTCGGCGTTGTAGCGCTTGCAGAACTCCATGATGTTCACGCCGTGCGGGCCGAGGGCGGTACCGACCGGCGGTGCCGGGGTCGCCGCACCCGCGTTCAGGGCGACCTTGACGATCGCCGCTACCTTCTTCTTGGGAGGCATGGTGGGTCCTTCTGTGGTGGTGGTGTGGTTCAGTCGACCTGGCTGGTCGACCGACGTCCGGGTAGCGGGCTAGACCTTCTGGATCTGGCCGAAGGTCAGGTCGACCGGGGTCTCCCGGCCGAGGATCTCGACCAGTGCCTTCAGGCGCTCGCTCCTCGGATTGATCTCGGTGATGGTCGCGTGCACCCCGGCGAAGGGACCCTGGACCACCATGACGGAGTCACCGACCTTGAAGTCGGCGATCTCGACCTTGCGGCTGCCGCGCTGGCGGGAGCCGGTGGCGGCGGCCGCGGCCTTGGCCAGCGCGGCCGGGGCGAGCATCTTCTCGACCTCGTCGAGGCTCAGCGGCACCGGGGCGTTGGCGTGGGCGACGAAGCCGGTCACGGACGGGGTGTGACGGACGGCGGCCCAGGACGCGTCGGTCAGCTCCATCCGCACCAGGACGTAGCCGGGCAGGACGGTGCGGGTCACCGACTTCTTGGTGCCGTTGCGGGTCTCGGTGACCTCCTCGGTCGGCACGACGGCCTCGAAGATGTAGTCCTCCATGCCCAGCGTCTTCACCCGGTTGTCGAGGTTCTGCTTGACCCGGTTCTCCATGCCCGAATAGGTGTGGATGACGTACCAGTCGCCGACCTGGCCGCGCAGCGTCTCGCGCAGTTCGGCGAGCACCGCCTCGTCGTCAGCATCCAGTTCGTCCTCGGCCGGAGCGGCCGGCTCTGCGTCCTCGGCCAGGCCGGGCAGCAGGATGTCGTCGTCGGTCGGCGTGTCGAGGTCGTCGGCGAAGTCGAGGTTCAGCTCGACCTCGTCAGCGTTGGACTCCAGCTGACCGAGATCGATCTCGAAGTCGTCGGACGGCTCGTAGGCGCCGGTGCCGGGGGTTTCAGTCACGTCGGGAATCTCCTGGTTCATCCGAAAACCTGCAGCATGGCCCAGCCGAAGAGCAGGTCGAGGGCACTGACGATGGCGATGATGAACAGGACGAAGACCAACACCACGACGAAGTACTGCTGCCACTGGCTCAGGGACGGCCAGATGACCTTCTTGAGCTCCTCGACGCTCTCGCGAACGAACTCCGCCGGCGTCGTGCGCTTCTGGTGGGTGGGCGCGGTGGCCTCGGAACGCTTCCGGGTGGCCCTCCCCTTCGCCTCCACGACAGCGCTCTTGCGAACCGGACGGGCGCCGGCCGCCGCGATCGCGACCTGCTCCTCCTCGGTGAGCGGGAGGTCGTCGACTTCTACCGCTTGCAGGGTCGGCTCGACCGGGACGTCGGCATTCGCCTGGTCCTTTTCATCCGCCACTGCTGGCCGTCCTTCACTGTCGCTGGGTCGAGCGGACCAGCGCCCGGAGACGCCGATCCAGCAGGGCAAGAGGGACTTGAACCCCCAACCTGCGGTTTTGGAGACCGCTGCTCTGCCAATTGAGCTATTGCCCTAAGGGTGGTGGCCGCCCCCGTCCCCGCGGCCTTGTGGGCATGGCGGATCAGGGTGAGGGTCACCAAGACGAAGATTGTACGTGCTTTGCCGGGCACAGTCGAACCGGGACGGTCACCGCACCGCAGCGATCGCTCGCGCCACCTCCTTGACGTTTCCGGGGTTCAGGGCCGCCACGCAGATCCGTCCAGCGTCGGTGCCGTAGATGCCGTACTCCTCGCGCAGCGCCTGCATCTGGGCTGCGGTCAGACCACAGTAGCTGAACATGCCGACCTGCTCGGTGATGAACCCCATGTCGTCGATGCCCTGCTCCTCGAGGCCTGCTGTGAGGGCCTGGCGCATCGCCTTGATCCGCTCCCGCATGCCGGCCAGTTCGTCCTCCCACAGGGCGCGCAGGGCGGGGTCGGCCAGCACCCGCGACACCATCGCCGCGCCATGGGTGGGCGGGTTGGAGTAGGTGGTGCGGACCGTCACCTTCACCTGGGAGAGGACGCGGGCCGCCTCGGCGGCATCGGCGGCGACGATGCTGAGCGCACCGACCCGCTCGCCGTAGAGGCTGAAGCTCTTGCTGAACGAGGACGCCACCAGCACGGGGATGCCGAGCGTGGCGAAGCGTCGCGGCACTGCGGCATCCGGCTCGATGCCCTCGGCGAAGCCCTGGTAGGCGAGGTCGAGGAAGGGGACGAGGCCGCGGTCGGCGACGACGGCCGCCACCTCCTCCCACTGGTCGGCGGACAGGTCGTAGCCGGTGGGGTTGTGGCAGCAGGCGTGCAGCACCACGACGGTGCCGGGTTCGGCGGCCGCCAGGTCGGCCAGCATGCCGGCCAGGTCGACGCCTCGGCGGGCCGGGTCGTAGTAGCGGTAGTACCCGACCTCGAAGCCGGCCCGGGTGAACAGGGCGAGGTGGTTCTCCCACGACGGGTCGGAGATCAGCACCTGGCGCCGCGCCCCGGAGGCCTTCAGCATCTCGGCCCCGATCTTGAGCGCGCCGGTGCCGCCGAGCGCCTCGACGGTGACCACCCGTCCGCTCGCCACCGCGTCGCTGCCCGCCCCGAAGATCAGGTCGCGGACGGCCGCGTTGTAGGCAGGCAGGCCGTCGATCGGGAGGTAGCCGCGCGGGGTCGGGGCGGCCGCGAGCTGCTGTTCGGCGGTCCGGACGCACTCCAGCAGCGGCACCTTGCCGGACTCGTCGAGATACACCCCCACGCCGAGGTTCACCTTGTTCGGGCGCGGGTCGGCGACGAACTGCTCGGTGAGGCCGAGGATGGGGTCACGGGGCGCCAGCGGAACGCTCGCCAGAATGCTCACAGTCTTCCTTCCATCACCGCCGATATCCCGGGCCGGAGGCCACGGACCAGCCTACCGGGGTGCCTGGGACGCGTACGGGCCCGACCAGAACCGCGACGGGGGCGCTGGGAGTGGTTATGGGGCCCGAATTGGGCCTCACAACCACCGCGGATGCCCCCGGGCGCCGTCAGGTGTCCAGGGACACCCCGACGAGGACGGGCTCGGGGACGAGCCGGACGCCGAAGGCTGCCTCCACACCGTCGCGGATCTCACGCGCCAGCGCCACGAGGTCGGACGCGGTGGCGCCGCCGCGGTTGGTGAGGGCAAGGGTGTGGCGGGTCGACAACGTGGCCGGCGGGGTGCCGTAGCCCCTGGGATAGCCGGCGTGCTCGATGAGCCAGGCCGCGCTGGTCTTCACCAGCTCATCCCCCGGCCGGCGGAGGCCCTCGACGCCGGGAGCCGGGACCGCCGGGAACCGGGGTGCGCCCTCCGGCAGCGCTGCGGCCTGCTCGGCGGTGAGGATCGGGTTGGTGAAGAAGCTGCCGGCGCTCCAGGTGTCGTGGTCGGCGGTGTCCAGCACCATGCCCTTGCCGCGCCGCAGCTCGAGGACTGCCTCGCGTACCGCACCCAGCGGTGCCCGCTCCCCCGGCGCGACCCCGAGCCGGCGGGCCAGTTCGGCGTACCGGACCGGCGCCGACAGCGCCCCGAGTCCGAGCTGGTAGCTGACCGAGAGCACCAGGTAGCGGCCCGCGTCCCGCTTGAACACCGACGTGCGGTACCCGAACCCGCACTCCGACGCCGAGAAGGTGCGCACCCGGCGCTCTCGCCGGTCCCAGGTCCGCACCCTGGCGATGGTCTGGGAGATCTCCTGGCCGTAGGCGCCGACGTTCTGGATCGGGGTCGCCCCCGCCAGCCCGGGGATCCCGGACAGTGCCTCCACCCCGACGTACTGCTGCGCGACGCAGGAGGCGACGAAGGCGTCCCAGGGTTCGCCGGCGGCGAGCGTCAGGAAGGCGCCGGCGCAGGCCGTCAGGTCCTCGTGCGCCACGCCCCGCACCCCGCCGGTGAGCACCACCGTGCCGTCGAAACCGTGGTCGGCGACGAGCAGGTTGGACCCGCCGGCGACGACGAGGACGGGCTCGCCTGCCGCATCGCAGCCGGCGACGGCGTCGACCAGCTCGTCGGGCGTGGACGGGGCCAGCACCCGGCGGGCGGGACCGCCTACCCGCAGCGTGGTGAGGTCGGCCAGGGTGGGTTCAGCCAAGCCGCACCTCCGCGGTCGCCGAGCCGAGCACCTTCACCCCGTTGTGCAGCGCCTCGATGGTGACCGTGGCGCGGTCGTCCTCGACGGTGGTGACGACCCCGGAGAAGGTCACCGTGCCGCCGTCGGCCTCGTCCACCACGACGGGACGGGTGAACCGCACCGTGTAGCTGAGGACGCGGGACGGGTCGTCGACCCAGTCGGTCACGACGCGGAGCGCGGTGCCCATCGTGAGCATCCCGTGGGCGATCACTCCGGGCAGCCCGAGCCGGGCGGCGGCGGTGTCGGACCAGTGGATCGGGTTGAAGTCGGTGGAGGCGCCGGCGTAGCGCACCAGGTCGGCCCGAGTGAACGTCCGGGTGAAGGCCGGCAGTTGGGTGCCGACAGTGACGCTGCTCATGCCGCCACCTCCGCCGTGTGCAGCAGGGTCGAGGTGGCGGTGCAGACGTCCTCGCCGTCGGTCGTGGTGAGCTGGACCGAGACGGTCACGATCGCCATCGCCCCGCGCAGCCGGACCTGATCGATCCGCAGGATGGCGGTCACCTCGTCGCCGGCGCGCAGCGGACGGGCCCAGGTGAAGCGCTGGTCGCCGTGCACCGTCCGGTCCAGCGACAGGCCCAGCTCGGGGTCGTCGAACAGGGCGCCCCAGGCGGCCGAGGAGAGCAGGACGGCGAAGGTGGGCGGGGCGATCGGCGCCTCACCGCGGTAGGCGGGATTGGCCCCGTCCCCCAGCGCCGCTGCGAACTCGGCGATCTTCGCCCGGCTCACCTGGTAGGGCGGGGTGGCTGGATAGCTGCGCCCGACGTG
>JAEYNS010000317.1 GCA_023412435.1 Actinomycetes bacterium
GCCACGAGCACTCGGTGGAGATCAGCGTCCCGGTGCGTCCGATCGGATCGCTGTGGGACCCGATCCCGATCACCCGGCCAACCTACGTCTCGACTCCGCTGGCGCCCCGGACGGTGCGCACCATCGACTTGTCGGCGCCGTCTCCCGCTCCGGCGAGCCCTGTCCTGGCCGAGACCCCGTCCGACGAGCCGACCGAGATGGTCGAGGGCGAGCGCGAGGTCGGCTGACGGCACCGGCCGCGAGTGAGCTGCCGTGGCAGCGGCCCCGTGGTCGTTCCCGGCGACTGGCGCGCCGTGCTCATGGCTCGCCGCAGCCGAATGGTCGCTTTCAGCACCGGAATCGCAGCCCCTGCGACCGCGCGACGGCGGTGAGCCGACCGGGCCGCCGGATCTCGGCCCACAACGACCACGGGGCGGCGGAGAGCAGGGTGCGACTCGGGGCGCGGCGGGGACGGTTCCGCCGGCCCCTCGTGGCTCGGCCGCCGTTTCGCGCCGGTCGCCGGCCGGTGCTAATCTGGACGCCGCCGCAAGGCATGGGGCTATGGCGCAGTTGGTAGCGCGTCTCGTTCGCAATGAGAAGGTCAGGGGTTCGAATCCCCTTAGCTCCACCGTGTGATGTCGCGAGCCCGGGCCGTCGGTCCGGGCTTTCGCATGCCATGGCGTGTCGGGGCGTCGATCCCTCATCGTTGAGGCATGGACGGGCGAGAATGGGCCCTCGTCGACCGGCTGCCCACGCCGCAGGAGCACCGCCGGCTGGCCGAGGCGGTCGGGTGGGGCAACTCCTTCGACTGGCCGAGCCTGCCGAAGTCGCTGGCCGGTTCGCTGGCCGGGGTGGTCGCCGAGGACGCCGGGCAGGTGATCGGCATGGGGCGCCTGGTCGGTGACGGCGTCCTCTACTTCTACGTGCAGGACGTGGCGGTCCTGCCCGCGTGGCAGGGCCGCGGAATCGGGGCGGCGCTGGTCGACAGGTTGTTGCAGCAGGTTCGGCGGCTGGCCCCCGCGCAGGCTTTCGTGGGACTGTTTGCCACAGCACCGGCCGTCCCGCTCTACGCCAGCAGGGGGTTCACGGCCGGCGACATGCAGGGCATGTTCCGGGTGCTGGGTCCGCCCGGGTGAGCATCACGTCGGCACGCCCCGTGGTCGGGCGGGGTCGGGCCGCGGGTGGCCCGGCACGCCTCACAGCAGTGCCGTGGCGATCAGACCGACCCCCAGCGCCGCGACGATCAGGTTCCCGATCACGGCGGTCACCTGACGCGCCCGCGGCGAGGTTCGTCCGCCGAGCAGGGCGCCGAGACCGATCACCAGCAGTTGCCAGGTGACCGAGGCCACGCCCACCCCGACGATGAACACGCCGGCCGAGACCGGGGTCGCGAGCAACCCCGACAGGCCGACCGTGATCGCCGCGAAGTAGATGAGGGTGGCGGGGTTGATCGCAGTCAGCCCGAGGAAGAGCAGGAACAGCCTGCCCCCGCCGGCAGTCGGTGGTGGTGGCGGGGACCCGTCGCGCCCGGGACGTGCCCGCCACAGACCGTAGCCCGCCAGGACCACCAGCGCGAGCCCGCCGACCAGCGCGGGCCAGGCGCCCCAGCCGGCGATCACCGGGGCCGCGATGGTGCCAAGGACGACGGCCAGGGCGGCGTAGACGGTGTCCACCAGTCCGACCGCGAGCCCGGCGGGCCAGGCGCCGCCGAAGCCGCGGGCCACCCCCTCGCCGATCAGCAGCACAGCGATCGCGCCGAGCGGCATCGCTACTCCCAGCCCGGCGACCGCTCCGCTCCCGAAGGCCGCCAGCACGTCCACGACGGACACCGTGGCACACCCGCGGTGCCCGGCGTCACCGTTCTCATTCCGGATCGGCCACCGGGCCGGTCCAGCCGAGCCGCCGCAGGGTTTCGTCCACCGCCTGCCGGGTGTGGGCGATGGCGACCCGCAGGTCGGACTCGGTCTCCCCGAGCGAGGCGAGGGCCCGGTGCACCAGATCGGTGAAGCCGCCGGTGTCCAGCGGCAGGCGGGCGACGCCGGGGACCAGGTCCTTCTCATTCAGCACCCAGCGGCCCGCGGCGGCGTGCCACGCATGGCCGGCGATCATGGCCGCGGTGGAACAGCACGCAGCGACGTACGCCACGTCGCACCGGGCCGCGCCCTTGCCCGCGATGTCGAGCAGGAACCGGGCGTGCCACAGATTGTCCACCAGGCTGCGGCGCAGCGCCTCGGGATAGGGCGCGAGGCCGGCGCGGAGGTCGGGGATCAGACCCTCCGGATCGGCCAGTGGACGGCAGGTCGCCACCTCACCGGCATAGCTCAGGTCGAGGAAGCCCAGCGGGTGGCCGGGCTGGGCGTGGAAGGCGAACTCGCCGCGCACGGCGCGGGCGCACTGCTCGCGAACCCGCCGAATGTCCCGCAGCACCCAGTCGACGGCCGTGTCGGCCACCGTCAGCCAGGCGCCGCCGTCCACCCACGGCCCCCAGCCACCGGGGCCTGCGAGTTCGGCGCCGGGCGAGATGGCCTCGGCCAGCCCCGCCAGGGCGTCGACGTCCAGCCGGTCCCGGTCGTAGTAGACGCCCAGGTCGAAGTCGGAGGTCTCGGTGTAGGTGCCCCGCGCGCGGCTCCCGCCGAGCACGACGGCCCGGACGCCAGGCACCTCCACCAGAGCCTCCGCCATCCGGTGCAGGGTGCTGTCGTCGATCACCCACCCAGCGTCACAGGGCGACGGGCGTCCGGCAAGCCCCGCACGCAGGCGCGCTCACTGTGGCCCTTTCTCCCGTACTCGGGAGGAGGACTCACACTCGGGCGGGTGCGAGGCGCGGGGAACGGTCAGCCAGGCAGGTCGTCGAAGTCGACCGGGGTGGTAATCCCGGTCTCCCAGTCCCGGCGCAGGATGCCGTAGGCGACGGACGCCTTCGGCGGGCCACCCTCGACCGGCCAGGCCTGCCGGTAGTGGGCCTCCTTCACCCACCCGGAGCGGACGAAGACCTTTCGCATCGCGATGTTGTCCTCACGGGTCTGGCCCTCCATCCGGTGCAGGTCGGGGTACCTGCCGAAGATGTGGCTGGTGAACGCCCGCAGCACGGGCCCGCCCAGCCCGCGGCCGCGGACCGCGTCGGCGAGCCGCAGGTCGAACAGTGGCGCGCCGCCGTCCTCGATGTCCTCGACGTCCTCCAGCACGGCGATCCCGACCCGGACGCCGTCGACCTCCACCCAGTGGCCGAGGCTCTCCTGCGACCAGTACGCGCCGCCGCGCACGCGCGCCCTGGCGTCCGCCTCGGACACCCTCTGGCGGACGTGGAACGGGTAGGAGTTGGACGACAGGAAGCTGACGATCGCCTCGACATCCCTGGCAGGGTCGAAGGCGGAGATGACTACCTCGGGCACCCACGGGATCCTAGCGATCCCGGCGCCCGCCCGTGGGCACGCCTCCCGCCCGGAGCTGAACCGACAGCGAGGCTCCCCAGCCGCAACCGGGGAGCCTCGCGCCGCAGGGAGCGTTGCCGGACTACTGCTCCCGCGCCTGGCGGGCCGCGTCCCGTGCCTGGTCGGAGACCTGGGCCGCGGACTCGGAGGCCACGTCCTTCACCTCAGCGGCGGCATCGCCGGCCTCGGCCTGGACGGTCTGGACGGCGTCGGTGGCGGTGTCCTTCACCGACTCGACAGCCTCCCGGGCCGGCTCGGCCAGGTTGTCGACGACCTCGCGTGCCGCGGCGCCGACCTGGTCGGTGAGGGGGCGGGCCTGTTCCTTCAGGTTCTCCGCCAGTTCCTGCTCCTTGCGGGAGGCGGGGAAGGCGGACGCGATCAGCAGCCCGATCCCGAACGCGACGGCACCGGCCGCCAGCGGGTTGCCCTGGGTCTGCTGCCTGGCGGTGTGGGGCAGTTCGGCGAGATCGTGGCCGACATCGGACGCGCGCTCGGAGAGGTCGCCCGCGGTGCCCTGGATCGCCCCGACTGCGCTGTCCTTGAGATCCTCGGCGGCGCCGAGAATGCGGTCCAGCAGGCGCGAGCCGAAGGCCTTCGCCTTGGAGACCTGGCGCTGGGCCAGGTGGACAGGGTTGGCCTGGTAGGCCAGCTCGTCGACATTGTCGGACAGGCTCGCCCTGGTCTGCTCGATCTGGGTCCGGAGCAGGGTGGGATCTTCGGTAGTCATCGGTTCTCCTCCTCATTGCCCTTCAGGGCGTTCGGGATCTTGCTCACGGTCTCGGCGGTCTTCGGAAGGCCGCGGACGCGACCCAGCTCCGAGCGCCCGGTCACGGCCAGGGCCGCCGCAACGACGGCCCACAGCAGGCCGACGACCAGCGCCGCCCAGCCGAAGCCGATGGCTGTTCCCAGCGCCCACGCCAGCGCGAGCGAGAGGAACAGCAGCGTCAGGAAGGCGCCGGTGGCGGCGCCGGCGAGCATTCCCGCCGCCTTGCCCGCCTTGGTCGCCGAGTCGCTCAGTTCGGCCCTGGCCAGGGCGACCTCCTGGCGCAGCAGGGTGGACAGGTCGCGGCTGATGTCGCCCATCACCTCGCCGATCGACCGGTCCGGCACCTCCCGGGTGGGCGAGCCGGGGACGGCCGGATCGTAGGGTGAGGCGGATGCGCGGGTCGGCAGCGTCGCCTCGTCAGGGTTGGTCATCGGTGCACTCCCGGCTCGGTGACGGCCGGGGTCGTCCCTGCCGGCGGCGTGGTGCTGCCGAGCACGCCCGTCGAGTAGCCCGCGTACGTGGGATCATCCACGTCGCCAACGCCGGCGACGGGAGTCGTCCCCGTCGTGGCGTAGGTGGGGCCGTACCCGGCCGAGATAGCCGGGGACGTCTGCCCGGCCGCGAGCCGCGGGCCGGAGGTCGACGTACCCACCTCGTCCTGCGCCATCAGCCCGCGGCTGAGCCGTCCGACCACCACGCCTGCGGCCAGTGCGCCGGCCAGGAACAGGACGGGGCGTCGCCGGGCGAACCGCCGGATCTCCACCATCACGTCGCCCGGGTCGGCGGTGCTCAGCCAGTGCGACAGCTCACCGCCGCGCTGGGCGCCCTGCCGGGCCAACGCGGTCAGTGGACCGCTCTGGTCGGACTTGGACGCCATCTCTCCCAGCTCGCCCGCGAGGCCGTGCAACAGGTCGGCGAGCTGCTGCTTGCCGGCGCTGGCCTGGTCCCGCAGTTGCCCGCTGGTCTGGCCCCACAGGCTGCGCAGCTGGGTGCGGGCCTCGTCGGTCACTCGTCCGAGCTCCTCCTTGGCGACCGCCGCCACGTCACCACCGCGCTGCACGGCGGTGTCCTTCACGTCGGCAGCGCCGCTGGCCGCGGTCTCCTTCACGTTGTCCACGCCCCGGGCAACCTGCTCGGTCGTGCTCTGGCCCGCCAGCGATCCGGTGTCGTTGGTCACCGGACTGGTGCCGCTCGCCACG
The DNA here is from genome assembly GCA_023412435.1 of Actinomycetes bacterium. Lineage (GTDB taxonomy): Bacteria > Actinomycetota > Actinomycetes > Propionibacteriales > Propionibacteriaceae > Propionicimonas. The sequence goes on from JAEYNS010000317.1 coordinate 5,376, forward strand.
GAGCCGGAGGCGTAGCCGCCTGCCGGCTCGACGGGCTCACCCGTCGATCCCGGTGCCGAGTACGGATTGGAGGAGTTCCACTCCGATCCCTGGTAGCCCGTCTGCGCAGACTTGTGGTCCTCGGGAACCGGCGAGCCGGTCCCTACGTTCTCGTGCGTCATCGCTACTCCCGTCCTGGTCTGCTTCTGCGGCCGTGGTTGGTGTGCCGCAGCCCGACCCTGCCCCGGTACCCACTGCCTCTGGGGCGAAACCCCCGCTGAGAAGCGGTGATCGTGTTGCTCAGAGGCGGTTCGTGAGGTGGACGGCAACCGCCGACGTGTTCTCGCCGGGGGAGGACCACCGTCGAGGGCCCCCCTCAGACAGCGAGGGCTCCCCTTGTGGGGAGCCCTCGGCAGGTGGGAGGAGTGCTCGGCGGGTTTGGGCTCAGGCGGCGTCGGTGCGGGTCAGCCGGGCGACCAGGCCGGGGAAGTCGCGGTAGTCCTCGATCGGCCAGAAATCCACGTCGGAGTGGTAGACCTGCTCGTCATTGCCGCCCGGGCCGAAGTCGTCGCCGATGAAGGTCACCTCGCCCAGCGGGATGCCTCGCGGGCCGCAGTAGTGCCGCAGCGCGTACAGCTTGTCGAAGGGACGCGGGACGATGTCGAACGAGCTGGAGCCCCCGACGAACACCGTGTACCCGGAGAAGGCTTCGCACACCTCCTGGTAGAACGCCCTGCGGCGCGAGCGGTCGGGGTCGAAGGCGAGCTTGTCCTCGATCCGGGCGTCGGTGCCCAGCAGCGCGAAGGTCAGCATCCCGGAGGCGTGGAACTCCACCCCGTCGCCGGCGAACCGGGTGTAGCCGTGGCGGGCGCGGAGGTCTGCGGTCACCGCGAGGACCTCGGCGCGTGCCGACTCGTCCAGAGGCGGGATGCGGGTGGTTTCGGTCGTCACCAGGCGGGCCGTCGGCTGGTCCCAGCGGGCGACCTCCATCCCGTAGCTGCCGATGATGTCGATCGGGTGCTGGTTGAGTTGGCGATGGATCCGCTGGCAGCTGCCGGCCCCGACCACCACCAGCGGGTAGTGCCGACCGAGGCGGTGCAGGGCCTCCGCGTTCGGTGCGCCGAGCGGAGTGCGGTGCTGGGTGAGGGTGCCGTCCATGTCGAGCGCCACCAGCCTGCGCATTTCCCACCTCTCCGGTCCGCAACCTGGGGCGGGCCTCACCTCACGCTAGGGCCCGATCGCCCGGACGTTCGGCGCCCCACCGCCGGAATGCTCATCTGAGCGGTGCCGGCGGCCTCAGCGGGCGGACGGGCGCGACCCGGGTCGATCCGACTCCCGGGTGGCCGTGCGCGGCGCCGCGGCCGGAGGGAGCCGGAGCAGCGCATTGGCCAGCTCGACGTCGACCACCAGGTCGGTCAGCACGCCGGAGCTGCAGACGGCCCGCACCGCCCTCGCCTTGACCGGGTCGGCGGCCGCGGCCACCACCCGGTTCACCCGGCGCAACTGGTCGGGGGTGATGGTCAGTGTGTGACGCCAGAGGCGGGAGTCGACGACGCGGCCGTCCTCGGCGAACAGGTTGCCCTGCACCTCGCCCACGCCCCCCGACTGCAGCACCTGGGCGGTGAACCGCTCCGGCACCTGCGAGTACGCGACCGAGATGGGGCGCGGGTGCACCGCACCGATCCCGACCACGGCGATCGTCAGGCGGTTGAAGCCCGCCACCACCGACGCGACTTCGGGCTGGCGGCGCAGCGCGTTCGCGAGCCGGGCGTCGTCGATGAAGAACGGGGCGGGGATGGCACTCGCGGCGCCGCCCGCCAGGGCGACGGTACGCCGGGTCAGCTCGGCTGCGGAGTTGTGGGCGTCCCCGGGAAAGCGCCCCGACAACTGCATGATCTCGATCTGCGGCAGATGGTCCAGGTTGTCGAACATGGCGTTCAGGGTCCGGCCCCAGCCGATCCCCAGCACGTCGCCGTCGCGCAGGGCGTCGCGCAGGTAGGTGCCGGTCGCCCGCCCGACCGCCGCGCGGACGCTCTTCTCGTCGCCGTACACCTCGACCACGTGGACGTTGACCAGCCCGAGGTGGCTCGCCACCTCGTCCGACAGGCCGGGCAGCGGGGCGCCGCTGTTCAGGGTGATCGACACCATCCCCGCCTCGTGCGCCTCGGTCAGCAGCCGGGCAACCTTGAACCGGGACAGGCCCAGGGCGTCGGCGATCTGCACTTTCGAGCGACCCTCGATGTAGAACAGCTTGCTGACCTGCATCATCATCCGCCGGTTCGTGGTGAACGCCTGGGACTGCGCCTTCATCTTCGCGTTCCAGCGGGGGCTGTCCGTCGCTGCGCCGTCGGGAGCGGGTCGATCGCCCGCACCGCTGTCATCGCGCATTGCTCCTGCGACCCCCTTGCCGCTGCCCGCGCCAGCCGGGCGCGTCGTCCAACGCCGCTCAGGATAGCTCTGCCGCCGTCGTTATCTAACCGTTGCTGCTCGTATGAGCGCGCAGGCCGCTGTGTGGATTGCGAGCCCGACGAACGGCCTTACGGTGTCGTTATCTGGCCGGGACGAGGAGTAACCCGCACCGGCAGATGTGGGCAAGGACGCCGGCCGAGGTGTGGGATCCGGTGCGTGAGTGAAGTGGAGTAACAGTTGAGCATCAACATCCGGATCAGGGACGCCGTCAAGCGGTACGGCGACACCACGATCATTCCCGGGCTCTCGCTCGATATCCGGGCCGGGGAGTTCTTCACGATGCTGGGCCCGTCCGGCTGCGGCAAGACCACGATGCTCCGCATGATCGCCGGCTTCAACACCATCGAGGGCGGTGACTTCTACTTCAACGAGACCCGGATCAACGACGTCGAGCCGTCCAAGCGGCGGATCGGGATGGTCTTCCAGAACTACGCGATCTTCCCGCATCTGACGGTGCGCAAGAACGTCGAGTTCGGCCTGCGCAACATGGACTTCCCGCGCAAGCAGATCGCCGCCAAGGCCCAGGAGTACATCGAGCTCGTCCAGATCGAGCGGTGGGCCGACCAGATGCCCGACCGGCTCTCCGGCGGCCAGCAGCAACGCGTCGCGCTTGCCAGAGCCCTGGTGACCAACCCCGACGTGCTGTTGATGGACGAGCCGCTGTCCAACCTCGACGCCAAGCTGCGGGTTGAGATGCGCGAGGTGATCCGGCAGATCCAGCGCGAGGTGGGGACCACCACTGTCTACGTCACCCATGACCAGGAGGAGGCCATGGCGGTCTCGGACCGGATCGCGGTGATGAAGGACGGCGTCATCCAGCAACTGGGAAGCCCGCCCGAGCTGTACCACCGACCGGCGAACCTGTTCGTCGCCACCTTCATCGGCCGCTCGAACGTGATCGACGGCACTGTCGTGGTGCGCGGGGGGCGCGGCTACCTGCAACTCGTGGGTGCCGAGTTCGAGATCCCCCGCCTGACCGAGGTTCCGGACGACGGCAGTGCGGTCAAGGCGGCAGTCCGGCCCGAACAGTTCGTCCTGCAGCCGAAGTCGGTGCTCGGCATCCCGGCCGTGGTCGACCACAGCGTCTTCCTCGGCCTCAACACCCACTACTTCGCCCGGCTCGCCGACGGCACCAGCGTGGAGGTGGTGCAGGAGTCCGAGATCGAGGAACTGCTCGCACCCGGCACTGAGATCCACCTCGGCCTGAAGGTGCACAAGGTGAACATCTTCACCGCCGACGGCTCCCGGAACCTGCTCACCTGGAACCAGGACGATTCCCGCAGGGAAGCAGTCACCGCGGCGGTGGCCCCATGACATTGCTCAGCGCGCCGGCCCCTGCGGCGACCCGGCAGCGGCAGGCGAAGCGTCCGGACATCTGGATGCTGGTCACGCTCGGGCTCCTGCTGTTGTTCGGGGTCTTCCTCGTCTACCCGTTGTGGGAGGTGTTGAAGGAGTCGGTGGTCGACGGTGAGGTCGGGTTCACCCTCGCCCACTTCGAGAAGTTCTTCTCGCGGAACTACTACTTCGGCACGATCCGCAACAGCTTCCTGGTCAGCATCGCCGTCACCGTCGCCTCGCTGGCGATCGGCGTGCCGTTCTCGTACTTCTACACGTACTACAACCTCAAGGGCTCCAAGTACCTGTTCATCGGCGCCGTGCTGTCCTGCATGTCGGCACCCTTCATCGGCGCCTACGCCTGGATCCTGCTGATGGGTCGCAACGGCCTGGTCACCACGCTGCTGCCGTTCGAGGCCAGCATCTACGGCTTCGGCGGGATCGTGTTCGTGCTGAGCCTGAAGCTCTTCCCGTTGGTGTCGGTCTACATGAACGGAGCCTTCAAGGGCATCGACACCTCTCTGCTCGAGGCCGCCTCGCTGATGGGCAGCACGGGCCTGAAGCGGGTCTGGCAGGTCATCATCAAGCTGACCATGCCGACGGTCCTGGCAGCCTCCCTGCTGGTGTTCATGCGGGCCTTCGCCGACTTCGGGACCCCGCTGCTGATCGGGGAGGGGTTCCGCACCTTCACCGTCGAGATCTACAACCAGTACCTGGGTGAGACCGGCCAGAACCACAACTTCGCAGCCGCGATCGGCGTGATCGGCGTCGTGGTCACCGCCGCGGTCTTCCTGCTGCAGAAGTACGCGACCAGCCACTTCAACTTCTCCATCAAGACCAGCCGCCCGGTGGACAAGAAGAACCCGCGCGGGCTCGGCGGCGCACTGATGTACCTCTACATGTACGGACTGGTGGGACTGGCGTTCCTGCCGCAGCTCTACATCATCTACCTGTCGTTCCGGAACAGCAGTTCGGCGATGTTCCTGCCCGGCTACTCCCTGGACAACTACCGGCTGGCCTCGACCCGCCTGTTGGGCCGCTCGATCTGGAACACGCTGTACTTCGGCGGCGTCTCGCTGGCGATCATCATCGTGTTGTCGATCCTGATCGCCTACCTGGTGGTGCGGCGGTCCAGCTTCGCCAACAACTTCATCGACACCTTGTCCATGATCCCCTACATCCTGCCGGGCGCCGTGATCGGCATCGGCCTGGTGCTCGCCTTCAACGGCGGCCCGCTGGCGCTGACCGGCTCGGCGGCGATCCTGATCATCGCCCTGGTGATCCGGCGCATGCCGTACACCATCAGATCGGCGACCGCGACGTTGATGCACCTGCCGCTCTCCACCGAGGAGGCCGCCCGCAGCCTGGGCGCGTCCAAGCTGAAGACCTTCTTCACCGTGACGACGCCGATGATGGCGGCCGGCATCACCTCGGGGGCGATCCTCAGCTTCGTGGCGATCGTGACCGAGATGTCGAGCGCGATCATCCTCTACAACAACAAGACGATCACGCTGACGATGTCGGCCTACGTGGCGATCTCACGAGGCAACTACGGGCTGGCCTGCGCCTTCTCCGCGATCCTCACCGTGCTCACCGGCGCGATCCTCTTCGCCTACCTCAAGATCACCCGCGACGAGGACATCAAGATGTGACGCCCGGCGGGCCCCTCCGCCCGGCGCGTGGAACCGCAAGACCGACCGACACCCGCACTCATCAACGAAGAGGAGAAACACACCGTGAAGATCAAGAAGCTCGCAGCCCTCGGCATCGCGCTGGTGGCGAGCCTTTCCCTGGCCGCCTGCAGTGGCGCGGCCGAGCCGAGCGCTGCACCCGGCGGCGAGGCCAGCCCGGACGCCCCGGAGAACCTGAACCTGGTGCTGTACTCCAGCATGACCGAGAACGACCTCACCGTGCTGACCGACCTGCTCGGTGAGGCCATCCCCGGCATCGAGGTGGAGATCGTGAACGGTTCCGGCGGCGAGCTGACCACCCGGATCGCGTCCGAGGCGGGCAACCCGCAGGGCGACATGATGTGGGGCGCACTCGACACCGCCGACGGCGACAAGCACTCCGCGCTGTTCGAGCACTGGCTGTCCGACCACGAGGACCAGGTGCAGCCGGCGTACAGGTCCCCGAACGGCTTCTACAACGTCGACCACCTCTCGACCGTGGCGCTGGCCGTGAACAAGACCCTCGCCGCCGAACTGGGCATCGAGATCAAGGGCTACGAGGATCTGCTGAACCCGGCCCTGAAGGGCAAGCTGATCATGGCCGATCCGACCTCGTCGTCGTCGGCGTGGAACAACATCAGCAACATCATGGCGGTGTACGGCTACGACTCCGACGAGTCCTGGGCCTACATCCGTGGCCTGCTCGAGAACGGCCTGGTGATCGCCGGCTCGTCGTCGGCGGCCTTCAAGAGCGTCGAGGACGGCGAGTACGTGGCCGGCCTCACCTACGAGGACGGGATCGCCTCGCTGATCAAGAGCGGCGCGCAGAACCTCGAGCTGGTCTACCCGGAGGAGGGCACGTCTGCCTCCGCCTTCGGCACCGCGGTGATCCAGGGCGCCCCGAACGCGCCGCTGGCCAAGAAGGTCATCAACTACATCATGAGCCCGGAGGGCCAGGTGGCCTTCGGTGAGGCGGTCGGCACCGTCCGGATGACCACCTCGTCCCCGGTCAACTCCGAGTTCCTGCCGTCGAGCGACTCCATCAAGTGGGTCGAGCGCGACGTGGCGTGGCTGACCGAGAACCGCGAGGCCGTCGTCGAGAAGTGGACCGAGCTCTACACCGAGATCCACGGCGCCTGACGCCCTGCCGGTGACCCCCGGCAGGTGACGCCAACCTCCCACGTCACCTGTCGGGGCC